>JAHDDA010000066.1 GCA_020629595.1 Chitinophagales bacterium | reverse complement strand
AGTTCAAACGCCACAATGCTTTTCTGTTGCATTAGCAAAAAAGGCATATTCGCAAGAATATAAAGCACACTTTACCGACTCGGCAAGTGTGCTTGAAAATTTAGGTATTACGATAAAACTAATAGAAGGTGAGCAGAGTAATATTAAAATTACACGCCCAACAGATATGGCTATTGCCAATTTTCTATCGTTTTAGTATTCATCTTCATTAAAGAAGAAATCTTCTTTTGAAGGATAGTCAGGCCATACATCTTCAATGTTATCAAAGTATTCGCCAGGTTCATCTTCTAGCTGTTGCAGGTTTTCCCAAACCTCTTTTGGAGCACCTGAACGCATTGCATAATCCAATAGCTCATCTTTGGTAGCTGGCCAAGGTGCATCTTCTAAATATGTTGCTAACTCTAAAGTCCAATACATTCTATAATTTTTTAAAAAGTGTGCAAAAATAGTTTTTCGTTTGATAAAATATAGGTTTTTAAATAAAATCTTAATGAATTGCACAAATTATCAAGATTTAACAAGTTATATAACTTATAATCAATTATATGCTATATGGTTTAATCCAACGATGAAAAAAAAGTAAAAGTTTCAAAAGCAGGATGAAAAAAATTAACAAAAGTCACTTTTTTAACCTGAGTTTATGGCAACCATTTAATTTCTTCGCCACCTTTTTGTAAAACTATATATCTAGCCAATACAAATAAAAAATCAGATAATCGATTTATATACAAAATACAAATTGAATTAACAGGTACTTTTTCATTTAAAGCCACTATTCTTCTTTCGGCTCTACGGCATACCGTTCTAGCAATTTGGCAGTATGATGCAACTTTGTGTCCACCTGGTAGAATAAAATGTTTAAGTTCTGGTAGGAGTGTGGTGTAATGGTCTATTTTTTTTTCAAGTTTTTCTACTTCTTCTGTTGAAAGATTAGGTGGTTTGGCATTTTTCTTTTCAGGATTAGTTGCAAGAATAGCACCTAAGGTAAATAAGTTTTTTTGTATTTCCAACAAGAAATTTCTATCAGATTTAATTCCAATTTCATCGGCTATTAATCCAAGATGAGCATTTAATTCATCAACAGTTCCGTAAGCTTCTATGCGTAAATGATGTTTTGGAACTCTACCGCCTCCAAAAAGCATAGTTAAACCATCGTCTCCAGTTTTAGTATATATTTTCAAATTAAAAGTTTAATGAGTTTAATGTGCTATTATGGGATTTTCATTTATAGTATCTACATCAATTACGCCATCTTTAAGTCTTATAATTCTGTGTGCATGCTGTGCTATATCTTCTTCATGTGTAACCAATATTACGGTATTGCCTTCGGCGTGAATTTTTCCAAAAATAGCCATAATTTCATCAGAAGTGATGCTATCTAGGTTTCCAGTTGGCTCATCTGCTAAGATTATAGAAGGGGTGTTTACCAAGGCTCTGGCTATGGCAACTCTCTGTCGTTGTCCTCCAGAAAGTTCATTTGGTTTATGGTGTAATCTTTCGCCTAAACCTACACTTTCTAAAACATCGGCAGCTCTGTCCAATCTTTTTTTAGAAGATACGCCAGCATAAATCATAGGCAAAGCTACATTTTCAATTGCTGTAGAACGAGGTAGTAAGTTAAAGGTTTGAAATACAAATCCTATTTCTTTGTTTCTAATATCTGCTAATTCATTTTCTGAATAATCTCCAACCTCTTGTTTGTTAAGCCAATAATAGCCGTCTGTTGGTGTATCTAAGCAACCCAGCATATTCATTAAAGTAGATTTTCCAGAACCTGATGGTCCCATTAAGGCAACATATTCGTTTTCTTCAATAACTAAATCAACTCCATTTAAGGCTTTTATAATTTCATCGCCCATTTTATAGAATTTCTTCAATCCTTCTAACTTTATTACCGCTTCTTTCACTTTTTAATAACTTTAGGTACTTTAATAAACGCCTCATTTTTAGATGGGGCATTTTTTAGTGCCTCATTTCTTGTATTTAGTTTTATAACTTCATCTTTTCTAAAAATGTTCACTTCATTACTTAAATGAATAAGTGGTTCAACATTTTCTGTATCTAACTCATTTACTTTTTCAACAAATGAAAGCATATTTTGTAAATCAGATTTTATACTCTCAATTTCTTCATCGGTTTCAAATTTAAGTTTTGAAAGCCTTGCTAATTTTTGAATTAGTTCGTTTGTAATTTCCATTAAAATTATAAAATTAGGTAAACAAAAAAAGGTCGTACAAATGTACGACCTTTAAAAATAGTTTTAATTAATATTTTAATATCAATTATTTCTTACGAAAACGATTTAAAATATCTTTCATATGCTCTCCAGCAGCTTCACGACCACCTAAACCATAAGATAATCCAATTGCTACAGCAACTGCTGCTAACACTAATGTGAAGGCATTTTCAACGATATCGCCTCCAATACCCATTTGGCTAAAGCCCATTGTTACAAATACTGCTAATAAAGCAAAACGTACAATTGTTCCTAAGAACTCGTTACTTGCTCCTACAGCTTTTGCAGCAATACCAGCAATAAAGTTACCAGCAATAATAATAACTAAACCAAAAGCAATAGAACCAGATAAGTTCAATAATCTATTTAAAATACCATCTAATTGAGGTAATCCTAATTGGCTAATACCAACTGTTAAACCAATAAAACCAATAAAGAAGAAAGCTACTTTAGAGATAATGTCAGCTAAAGAGTTAGATCCTAACATAGAAGATAAACCTAAGCGATTACTCATATCATCTACTTTCATACCTTTTAAAACATCTGCAAGTAAGTTAGAAATGAAACGAGCAATGAAAATAAATAATCCAACAATAATGCAAGCAATTAAAATTCTAGGGATTAAATCGATGAATTTAGCTAACATATCAGCTGCTGGTTCTGACAAAGCAGGAATATTTAATTTTTCTAAAGCAATAATACCAAAGATTGCTAAGATAAAACCAAATAATAATTTTTGTAAAATTCCAACAATGTCAATGTCAGTACCTAAACCAAGTTTTGAGGCAACATTTGTAATTGCGTTTCCACTTGTTCCTACTAAACCAGAACAAATTTGAGCCACTACATAACCAACAAAACCAATAACACCAGCACCAATCATATTTGGTATAAAACTAGTAAACTCATTTACCATGTTTTTTACTGGATCAAGTGCATAGCTCATTCCTAAGCGTTCAAGTACAACCATAAGAACCACTAACATAATTAGGTAATATACTAATGTACCTACCATTTTACCAGGGTTTACGCTTGCAGCACCTAATAATTTTTCATCTAATGAAGTTTTACTTAATAAATTTTCTGTTAATCTTCTGAATGCTTTAGCAATCATCCAACCAATAAATAAAATAAGTAATGCTCCAAGAACAGTCATAAGAGGACCAGAGAAGTTGTCAAGGATAGGACCTAAAAAGTCATTCACACTTTTTGATGCATTTTCCATAATAAGCAATTTTGTTTTGATATATTTTATAAGTTAATAATTTCCTACGTTTAGGACACAAGTTGTAAAAAAAGTTACTTGTTTGCTACTTTTTTTTTATTAACAAATATGCTAATACCAATTGTATTGCCTTTAAATGTGTGTTTTTGATATAAAATAGTTGATTATGAGGTTGTTATAAGAGGTTTGAAACTACTTGCTCTAAATTATATTGAAATGTGAGCAAGTAGTTTAAGACTTAATGTAATTTAAGCAAACTCAACTGGTGAGGCTTCTAAAATCGTTAAGGTTTCATTATTCATCAACGATTCTTTTAAACCACTAATCTTGGGTAATTCATATTTAAAATAAAACTTCATAGTATGCACTTTGCTTTCATAAAAATCGGTACTAAAGTTGCCACTATTAGTAATTAAAGCGGTTTTTGCTACGGTTGCCATTCGTAACCACTGCCAAGCAATTACCACTGTACTCATCATTTCCATAAATAAATTTGCGTCTGCAATGTACCTTTCGTGTTCTCCTTTCATTGCAAAGCCAAGTAAGTGCATTAAGGTTGCTTGTAATTCTTTCGAGGCAGATTTTAATTTTTCGGCATAAGGCTTTAGGTCATCGTAATTTTCAGCATCTTTTATTGTTGTAATTATCTCTTTGGTTAGTTGCTTCATAGCTTCTCCATTTTTCATTACAACTTTTCTACCCAACAAATCTAAAGATTGAATACCAGTTGTTCCTTCATAAATAGCAGCTATTCTAACGTCTCTATAATATTGTTCCAATGGAAATTCTGTGCAGAAACCATATCCTCCTAAAATTTGTAAACCATTGCTTATTGAAACTCTACCCATTTCAGCAGGATAAGTTTTAACTATTGGTGTTAATAATTCTAATAGATTATGATTTTTTTCTTTATCCTCTTCGTTTCCGGCAGCAGATAAATCATAGTACATTGCTGCTTGAAAAATTAATGCCATTGCACCTTCTGTTATGGCTTTTTGCAACAAAAGCATTCGTCTTACATCTGGGTGGTTAATTATGGTAGTTTGTTCTTGTTCAACATTTTTTTGTCCTCCCGATAAAATTCTTCTTCCTTGTGGTCTTTCCGTAGCGTATTGTAAAGATGCATAGTATGCGGCTGTTGCAATAGATGCACCTGTAATTCCCACGTCAATTCTTGCTCCATTCATCATTTGGAACATATATTTTAGTCCTTTGTGTGGCGTTCCAACTAACCAACCTAAACAATTTTCTTTTTCACCAAAAGAAAGATGGGTTGTACAACTTCCTCTTTGTCCCATTTTCTGAAAGTCGCCAGCAGTAATTACATCATTAGAAACTAATGTGCCATTTTCTAACCTTTTTTTAGGAACAACAAATAATGAAATTCCTTTTGTTCCAGCGGGCGCACCTTCAATTCTGGCTAAAACTAAATGCACAACATTTTCAACATATTCGTGGTCGCCTGCAGTAATAAATATTTTTTGTCCTGAAATTTTAAATGAACCGTCTTCATTAGGAATAGCTGATGTTGTAATGTCTGAAAGAGAACTTCCAGCTTGTGGTTCAGTTAAACACATCGTTCCTCCCCATTTTCCAGCCAACATATTAGGAACGTAATATTCAATTAGTTCTTCAGAACCAAATGTAGTAATTAAATGTGCAGAGCCTTCAGTTAAACCAGCATAAGGTGGTAAGTGGTTGTTGGCAGCTTGCCCAATAAACGAAGTACAAGCTTTAATTGTAGCAGGTACTTGCATGCCACCGTGTTCGTGGTCAAAAGACATCCCAATCCAACCATTTTCACCGCAGGCTTTCATATATTCACCAACCACAGGATGAACAATAATTTTTCCATCTTCATAACGTGCAGCTTGATGGTCCATTTCTTTTACAGTAGGGTGCATATTATTATCAGCATAAGATTTGAAAGAATCAACCAACATATTGAAGCTATCTTTATCAAAATCTTGAAATCTTTCTAAACTGCATAAATCTTCAACTTGTAAAAGCTCGTGAATCACAAATTTTAAGTGATCCATACTCATATATTTTGCCATAATTTCTATATTTTGCTTATAAAATTAATCTTTTTAAGCCAAAAGAAGTAACTATGGTGGTTTCTATGCATTAAGAAGTTAAGTTTAATTGCTAATTTTCTATTTTTGTGTTCAAAAATCATAAAATTTGCTATGAAATATATTTTTATTTGTTTTACATACATTATAGTATTTCAAAACATTAATGCTCAAATTACAAATCAAAAAGTAATAGACTTTTTTGAAGAAATTATGCCACACGAACTCTCAAATAGGGCAGAAAGAGGCAATGGAAGTGAAATACAAGAGGCTGTTTTTGATGAAACATTAGCCCCATTTTATCATGGTGTGGCTTCAGGAGATCCATTAAATGATAAGGTTATAATTTGGACTAGAATAACACCTGAAAATGATGGTGAGATTATTGGAAAGTATTTTGTTTGTAGAGATACAGCAATGCTTGATTTGGTAACTCAAGGGGAGTTTTTAACAAACTCTGATAAAGATTATACGGTTAAAATTGATATAGAGAATTTAGAACCAGCCACTACTTATTATTATATGTTTGAAGTTGATGGGGTCTATTCTTTAAGAGGAAGAACTAGAACTGCACCCGTTGGAGATTCAGATCATTTGCGTTTTGGTATTGTTTCTTGTTCAAATTATCAAGCAGGGTATTTTAATGTTTACAACAAATTAAGCCAATACAATGATTTAGATGCCATATTGCATTTAGGTGATTATATTTATGAATATGGCTCTACAGGCTATGGAGGTTTTAATGAAGAAAGACCACACGAACCAGAAAATGAAATTCTTACCTTAACCGATTATCGTTCTAGATATAGTTTTTATCGATTAGATAAGGATTTAAGAGGGCTGCACCAACAATTTCCTTTTATAAATATTTGGGACGACCACGAAACTGCAAATGATGCTTATGTGGATGGAGCTCAAAACCACGATGAAGTTACAGAAGGAAATTGGGAAGAAAGAAAAGCTGCTGCAAGACAAGCATATTTTGAGTGGATTCCGATAAGAGGAACGCAAGATGATAAAATTTACCGTTATATAGACTATGGAAATTTATTAGATTTGGTAATGTTGGATACGAGAATGGAAGGGCGTGATGAACAATTAGAGGAAATTGACCCAGATATTTTATATAGTGAAGAAAGAACAATTTTAGGAGAAGAACAAAAAGAATGGTTTCTAAATAAACTTACTGAAAGTGAGGCACAATGGAAAGTAGTTAGCAATCAGGTAATATTTTCTCCCTTTGCACTTGGTAGTTTATCTTCTTTCAAACAATTTTTTAATGATGTTTGGGAAGCATACCCAATTGAAAGAAATAATATAACTCAATATTTTGCCGATAATGATATTGAAAACATTGTTGTATTAACTGGTGATTTTCATTGCTCAATGGCAGCAAATGTTCCTTTGGCAGATGTTGACTATGAAACCAATGATGCTATAATTTTAGATGGCGATTATGTGGCTGTGGAGTTTATGGTCCCTTCAGTTACCTCTGCAAATTTTGATGAAGCATTAGGTTCTCCAATAATTGCTGAAAATATATCGAATTTAGCTCTAATTGAAAACCCGCATATTGAAATGTTTGATTTGGTTAATCATGGTTATTACATTTTAGATGTAACACCTGAAAAAGCTCAAGCAGATTGGTATTTTATTGATTCCTTATACATAAATGAGGCAACTGAGGTTTTAGCTCATAGTTTTTATACAAATGCAGGTGAAAATGAATTGCAAACTTCTGAAACAGCTTCAGAACCAAAAACAGAGCAAATGTTGCAAGCACCTTTAACACCATTTGTTGAAAATTACCCAGCAAACAATGAATTAGTAAATAAAGATTTACTAATGTTAGCTATTCATCCAAATCCAGTTACAGATTTTTTTTCTGTTAATTTTGCTTTAAATAGTCCACAAAATGTATCAATCGCTTTATATGATATTCAAGGTAAATTAGTTAAAAATATTAAGGTAAATGAAACGCTAAATGCTGGTTTGTTCGATTTAGTGGTTGATGCTTCTTCTATTACAAGTGGACATTATTTGCTTCAAATTTCAACTGAAAAACAAACAGTTTCTAGGAAGATTATTGTGCAATAAATGATTTGTAATGTAGAAACGTAGCACTGCTACGTTTTTTGCAGAAATAAGACTTTAAATGAATCTAAACAATAGAATTGAGAATTATTTAAAAAAGAGAAAAGAAATTGGTACGTTTCGTACTTTAAAAAATACTAGTGGTTTAATAGATTTTTGTTCTAATGATTATTTAGGTTTAGCCCAGAATGAGGATTTATTAAATACAATTTCAAACGCAAACAAAAAGCAGTTAGGCGCAACAGGTTCTCGTTTAATAACTGGAAATTATACTGAAATTGAAGATTTAGAACGCTATTTAGCCAATTTTTTCAATGGAGAATCGGCTCTTTTATTCAATTCGGGTTACACAGCTAATTTGTCTATTATTTCAACCTTATGTAGAAAAGGCGATTTTGTTATTTTCGATGAATTAATACACGCTTCTTTACACGACGGTTTAGCTTTATCAAAAGCCAATAAAATTCAATTTAAACATAATAATTTACAAGATTTAGAAGAATGGCTTATTTATGCAAATACTAAAATTGAAGATGAAAGTTGTATTTTTATTTTGGTAGAATCTATTTATTCAATGGATGGCGATTTATGCGATATAAAAGCAATTGTAGATTTAACAAAGAAGTATAATGCCTATATAATTTTAGATGAAGCACACAGCACAGGACTTTATGAAAACAGCAAAGGTTGGGCAATACAAAATAGGGTAGAAGACCAAATTTTTGCTCGTATTTATACTTTTGGAAAAGCTATTGCTTATGACGGAGCAATTATTGTTGGAAATAAAAAATTAAGAAATTACTTAATTAATTTTGCACGACCATTTATTTATACAACTGCACCTAATAAAAATAAAGTAGCTACAATTAAATCAATTTTTGAGTTTTTAGAAACAAATACAACTTTAGTAAATCAGTTAGAAGATAGGATAAGTTATTTTAAACAAAAAATTGAACCCATAAAACCACTTTTTTCAGAAAGTGATACCGCTATTCAAAGTTTAGTTTTAGCAGGCAACGATAAAGTAAAGTATTTAGCCAATTTTTTAGAAAAAGAAGCCAATATTTATGTTAAAGCTATTGTTTCGCCAACTGTTCCCAAAGGAAAAGAACGTTTGCGAATTTGTTTGCATGCCTTTAATACTGAAGCCGAAATTGATTTGTTGGTTTACAATTTACAAATGTGTTTGAAATCGGCAGAAATTTGAGTGAATTTTGTAAAAATGGATAAACTAATTCAATACATAAATAAGCATATTTCTTTAACCGCTGAAGAAGAAGGTTTATTACTTTCTAAACTTAAACGAAGAACTTATTTGAAAGGGCAATATGTTTCACAAAGCGGAGACATAAGCAAGCATTATAATTTTATTGAGTCGGGAAAAACTAGAACTTTTTATTTAGATGATAATGGCAATGAACACATTGTTGCTTTTGGTATTGAAAATTATTGGATTGGCGATTTAGGGAGTATTATTTCACAAACGCCCGCCGATTTCAACGTTCAATGTTTAGATAAAACTACAGTTATTCAAATTGCTTGCAATCAATTAGAGCAATTATACCATGATATTCCAAAATTAGAACGATATTTTAGAATAACTGTGCAAAATGCCTATGTAAATGCTCAAAAACGAATAGTTAGAAACTTTTCACTATCGGCTCAAGAACGATATTTATTATTTTTAGAAGAACAAGCTGAAATAGCTCAAAGAGTACCACAATATATGATTGCTTCTTACTTGGGAATTACCAAAGAGTTTTTAAGTCATCTTCGCAATCAAATTGCTAAAGATGCAAAAAGTTAAGCTAGCTTAACCTGCTTTATTAATTTACCTTATTTTTTCCTGCCAACACATAATTGAACTTTGCACTATTGATTTATAAACTCAAAATGGTGTAAAAATTTAATTATGAAACTCCGTACAGTAAAAGAGATTATTCCTTCTCAAAAAGTGAATATGGGCGGTCATTGGATTGAGCAACCATTGCCTAATAATTTAATGCAACAACTCGATCCATTTTTGTTGGTTCATCACGCAAAATGGAACTACAAAGGAAACCAAAAACAACAAGATGTTGGTATTGGTAGTCATCCACATAGAGGCTTTTCGCCAGTAACTTTTGTTTTTCAGGGCGATGTACAACACCAAGATAGTTTGGGAAATAATACTATTGTAAAAGCTGGTGGAACTCAATGGATGCACGCTGGAAAAGGCATTACACATAGCGAAAGACCAAGTGCTGAATTAGCTAAAAATGGCGGATTACAAGAGATAATTCAGCTTTGGGTAAACACTCCAGCAAAATATAAGCTGGAGTCGCCTTATTATTTCCCACTTACTAAAGAAGAAACACCTGTAATAGAACACCAAAATTATAAAATACAAGTGGTTGCAGGAAATTATAAAGGTATAAAAGGAAAACCCAAAACTTTTTCTCCTATGCTTTTATTACGAGGAGAAATTAAGGAAAAGGCAAAGCTTGAATTAGCTATTCCAACCCAATTTAATACGCTAATTTATCTTTTAAATGGGGAATTAGAAGTAGATGGTAAAACAGCTAAAACTAAAGATTTGATTTGGTTTAATAATGATGGAGATACCATAAATATTTTAGCAAATGAAAATACTCGTTTTATTGTTTTGTCGGGCGAACCTATCAGTGAAAAGGTTAGCAGTTATGGACCTTTTGTAATGAATACGCAAACCGAAATTATGCAGGCGATGAGAGATGCTCAAATGGGCAAAATGGGAATATTAATAGAAAAATTTGAATAAAAAGATGGCAAAAATAACAGCAATTCAGTTTTTTGAAAAGCTGTATTAAATAACATTTCTAAAATTTTAAAAATTCAAAAAAATGAAAAGTATTAAAAAATTATTAACCGTAGCACTAACATTAGCTACACTATTT
>JAHDDA010000065.1:1922-10669 GCA_020629595.1 Chitinophagales bacterium | reverse complement strand
CTATTTAATAATTTTTTCCGAAAGCTGTTTCACAACCTTATTCAAATCTTTGGAAAGCGAAAGTGCCAAAACGCTGGTTGTAAATAACAAAGCTACTGTTCCGCATTTTATTATTAAATTTAAAATTGCACTATTGGTTTCGGGAATAAAATACGCTACTAAGAAACACGCAAAAGCTAAAACAATTGCTACCAAACATTGCCAAGTAAAAGGTTGCATTTTAAATTTCCACCAAATAAAAATAAGTTTGGCAATATTAAATAAAAATAAGGAAATAAAACTTGCAATAGCTGCACCTTCAATTCCATATAAATCTATTAAAAAGTAATTGCCAATAATGTTTAGAATAGCTAAGATTATAAGGGCATAAAAATTAAACTTATATTGTGCAGACATAGCAATTATTGGGTTGTTTATGCTTGTTGCCATATCAAATAATTTAGAAGCTCCTAATATTAAAATTACCATTGTTCCTATGGCATATTCTTCGCCTTTTGGCATTATTTGAAACAAATATTCTAAACCAACACAAATACAAGCAAACAAACCAAAACCAACAATAATAAGGTTAAGTGAGCTTTTTTGATACAATATTTTTATTTGTTGTATATCATTGGTTTTCCAAAATTGAGCTATTAATGGTGTAGTTATAGCATTAATTGCACTTGTTGGCGTGGCAATGGCATTGGCAATAAACGAAGCAATAGTATAAACACCATTATTTGCCAAGCCATCTTCGCCCATAAAAGAGCTAACCATAAAAGAATCGATGCGAACAACAATTATAGAACCTAAATTACCTATGGTGGCATAAAAGGCATATATCATTATTTCGGAAAATTTGCTTTTATCTAAATACTTAGTAAAATCTAAATTTAGGCTTAATTGTCCTAAGTATTTTAGGTAAAAAAGGTGCGAAATATTAATGACAATATAAATAATGAATATACCAAAAAATAAGGTATTGAATAGAACTATTTCAAGGTAATAAGCAATTGCCAATAAAGGCATTCCTATTTTTATGTATAATGAATTGATGGCATAAGGAATGGCAATGCGTTTAAAATTTTGAGCATAACCATAAAACATCATAAATAAGGCATAAAAAAATGCTAAAGGAATTACATACTGCAAAACAGGTTCAAAGGCTTGGGATTGTGTTTGATAAAATTGATAAATTGTTTCTTTAAAGAAATAAAGCAATAAACAAACCACCGATGAACTTACCAAGATAATAAGGAGTAAAAGTGATAGTAAACCGTTGTGCCGATTGCTATTTTCGGTTGTAAAATAAGGAAAGAACTTAACCGAAATTTGATTTGCTCCTACCAACATAAAAGGCATAAGCAAAGTACCTGTATCTATAATAAAACGCCATAAACCCAATTGGGCTTTTTCTAGTGTTAAAGGATAAATAAAAAGTACATTTACTGCCCCAATTAGTACGCCTAAATAGGTAACAACACTTTGCTTTATTCCTTGCCGAATTACTACGCCCAAAATTAGTGAACAGTTATTAGTGAACAGTTATTAGTAAGCAATTGCGATTTTATTAGCTAATTGGTTTACTATAAAGTTTAAAGCAGTTTTTTTAGTAGGGACGTATTGCAATACGTCCTTACGTACAAGTTACAGATATAAAATATCAAAAAAACATTTTAAATTTTAATTTAACTATTCAAAATTTTAGAATTAATTATTAAAAAACATTCCTAAACTTAGCTCTAAATTGCTGTAATTATTTACATCAGAGCTTGGAATATCGTAGCTTATGGCAAGTTGGTATTTTTGAGCTAATTTAGTTCCAAGCATTAACGAAACCGAATGATTACTATTTAAAAAACTTACGTGAGCACCTGCCAAAATCATATCTTTAAACATAAAATTACTACCTAATTCAAAACGCAAAGTATTGTTATTGTTGGTTGGTGTAAAGTTGTTAAAAGTGGTTCTTTCTCGGCTACTTAATAATAAAATGGGTGTTATTTTCAATAACTCATCAGAAACATTAATATCGTACATTGCTTGTAGGTAAACGGCTCTTATAAAACGGTTGCTTTCTCTAATGTCGTTGTTTACCTGAGCGTCTTCTTCTAGGGTTAAATCGTTGGTAAATGTAAATTCTGGTTCGCTACTTTGCACCACCGAAAAGCCTAAACTAAAGTTATTGTTGGTTAATAAAATTCCAGCATCTAAGTTTATTTTGAAAAAGGCAGCTCCTTGTGTTCCCTTGTCTAAATCAGATTTATAAGTGTTGGTATAATGCAATAAACCAACGGTTAAACCCGCTTTTCCAATCCAGTTTTCTCCAAAATCGAAACCACCACTTACAATTCCATTTACTAGATAAAATTTATCTTTTGCTACATCAAAATTACTGTTTTGATACACAAAACTTAATCCGTAACCACCTTCAAAATCACCACCAAAGCTATTTTGTAAAAGCACATTATAAAATTGTGGATTTCTATTGTTTACGCTTCTAAAAGGATGCGAAACCGAAAGGTTCATATAATCGTTTTGCCCAGCAAAGGCAGGATTTATAAGCGTTGGTTGAAAGTAATATTGTGAATTATAGCCAATTTCTCTATTGCTTGTTAAAATATTTTGTGCATCTAACTGTATTGATGAAAATGCAATTAAAATAAGCAAAAATGTATTTCTTAACATTATATAGTTTTTAGTTATTGGCTTGTGCTTTTTTGTAAACATAATCTGCGTATTTAAGTAAGTAAACGTTTTCTACAATTAAATAATAGGCAAACATAAGCATAAATGGCACTACAAAAAATTTCCCTTCGGGTTTAACAATCAAAAAATAGATACCAAAGTAGAATAAGGTAAACAAAAACCTAAAAGATAAAATACCAAAAACTACGGTTGTAAGATTTCTTTTATTATCAATCATTACCAGAAGTTTGGCAAAACACAAAGCTGAAAGAGTTAAAAAGCTAAAAATAAAATAGGTAATCCAGCTAAATTTTAGGGTAAAACCATCGGCAGGGTAGGCGTAAGTAGCAAGGTAATTTGCTATACCTAAAAACAAAACCCAGCCAATGAGTTGTATAAGTGCTTTTTTGAAGGGCATTTAATATATTGGTTTACCTAATTATCGTTCTTCTTCACAAACAAAATCATTTCGTTTGTGCAATTTATTCAATAAAACTATTTTCATTATTGAGCTTCAAATTGCTTTTTATATGCTTTAGCTGCTTGTTTTAGCTTTTCATTTGGTTCTAAATCTGCAAAAACAGCATCAAAAAATATTTCTCTATCTTTTTTACTCAATAATATTTTTTCATTTTCTTCAATAATTTGTTCGGAATATTTTTTTAAAACCCTTGTAATAAAACCACTAAAAGTTTTATCACCACTTAATTCTTGAGCTTTTTTAAAAACTTGTTTATCATTTGAAGAAACGCTTATTTCAATTCGTTCTTCTTTATTCATACTTCAAGTTATTAACCATAAATAAATGTATGGCATTTTTACGGGCAAATCAAGTATTATTCCACCACAAGCAACCTACTTGTTTTACCCAAATGGCTATTAATTTCAAGAATATAAGCACCTGCCGAAATAGCACTTGTATTTAAAGTTACACTGTTTGTGTTCTCAAAGTTTTGTATTAAAACTTGTTTTCCTGTTAAATCAAAAATGTTAGCTATTCCGCTTGTAATTTCTGCTAAAGAAATAGTTAAAACATCATTTACAGGATTTGGAAAAACCAATATTTCATTTTTAAAATTATTGTTAATTGAAGATGGAATTTCTGGTTCTACTGGCTTTGCATAAGGAGCAAAAAACGCTGCCGCTTGCTGAATTAAATCATCTCTCATAGCAGCATCATAACTCCAAGGTGTATGTGTTGCATTTTCGTAAGTGATAAGTTCGTTGGGAATTTCAAAGTTTTCAAGAATAGGGTGAATTTCACTACTTCCACAAATATCAACCATATCTAAAACGCCTAAAATTGGATCAGACCAATAAACATCGTTACAATCGTAAGGCACAACGTCATCAATATCTCCATGAGCCGAAAAGGTAGGTACGTCACTTTCATCTATAAGAGATAAGGCGTTAAGCCCACCTGCCAAATTTAACACTCCTGCAATTTCTGACGAATAGCCTTCATTGCCTCTATTGCCTTCAAAACCACCATTTGCCTCTAAAATTTCTAGTAAATCTTCTGGTATTTCATCGCTTTCATCTAAGTAAGCAGCGTGTATTGATAAAATTGCACCAGCAGAATTTCCACCAACAAAAACTCTGTCTTCGGCAGTTCTATAAATATTATCGTTTTCGGCATCTTTATTAAAAAACCGAATGGCAGCTTTTGCATCGCCAACAGCTTTCATTACCACATCTTTCATAATTAAAGAATCGACTAACTGTGCGGCAAAGTCGGCTAATTTGTATTGTATAGAAGCTGTAACATAGCCGCGCTTGGCAAATTCGGTACAAAAATCAACAGAAGTAGAAGTGCTTGGATCGCCACCAATAAATGCCCCGCCGTGTGCAAAAATTAGTAATGGACGTTCAGATATAGTGTCACTAGTAGGTTCGTAAACATCCATATAAAAGTTGGTTACATCTGAATAAACAACATCTGAAGTAATAGTTACATCTTCAAAAATAGGATCAACATACCTTTCTTGTGCATTCAAAATATTGATAAAGCCAAAGCAAAGTAAAGTTGTAAAAAGTAAATGTTTAATCATAGTATTTCAGTTTGAATAAATTAGTAGATAGGTAAAGTTATAACTTTTGAGGTTTATTAATCCTAAAAAGTATTAAAACAGCAAAGATGTAATTCAAAACTGTGGTTTTTCTTATAATTTTGAGTTTGAAAAATTAAAATTTTAAAAATAGTTTTTGGAAAAATCGAAACCAGAAAAAGAAAAAGGTATAAATATTTACGACCGTATTTTACGAGAAAATACCGAACAAATATTTATGCCATTAATTAAGCAACATTTGAAGTATGAAATTAAAATTGCTGAACCTATTACCGAAAAACTAACCAAAACTATTGAACGAGAAACTGATTTTTTATACAAGGTAACAACAACTAATAATCAAACACTTTTATTACATATAGAGTTTCAAACTAGTAACGATGCCAAGATGTTACAAAGAATGGCTGAATACCACGGCTTAATATTCAAAAAGTTTGAACTACCCATTCATCATATTGTCGTATATTTGGGAAAGGCAGAAGTTAAAATGATAAATCAGTTGAAACCAAATGAGATATTTACAGGTTTTGATTTGATAGCCATAAACGAGTTAGAAACTAAACAGTTTTTAAGTTCACAAGTACCCGAAATAATATTATTGGCGTTTTTAACTAAGTACAATGAAAATGAAACAGAAGCAATAATTAGAGCCATAATAGAACAAATAAGGATAAAAGCCACATCGAACAAGGAACTGAATAAGTATGTAAACCAGTTAATGTTATTAACAAGACTTAGAAAATTAGATTCGTTAACTGTAAAAATATTAGAAGAAATGCCATTAACCATAGATATAGAAAAAGATATTCTTTACAAAAGGGGAATTGCCAAAGGAAAAGCAGAAGGAATTGCAAAAGGAAAAGTAGAAGGAAAATCTGAGGGAGTTATTGCCCTTTTTAAAGAAGGTTTTACAATTGATAAAATAGCTTCTATTTTTCAATTATCTATCGAAACAGTTTCTGAAATTTTGGAAAAAAATTAACTCATTTAAACTCAAAAGAGCAAAACAAAAAACAATATGAAAAAAATAGTTTTCATTTTAGGCATATTTTTAAGCATTGGTGTTTCGGCACAAATAAGTTTTTTTGAAACTGAAACAGAAGCCTCACTCACACGAGAAGGAAATACAGCTTATAATAATGAGCAATATGGCGATGCAGAATTGTCTTATAGAGCATCGATGCGAAAAAATGAAAACGAAGATATGTTTGAAACCGTTTTCAACTTAGGCAATGCACTTTTTAACCAAGAACGTTATGAAGAAGCCATTGAAGTTTTTTCGCAAGCCAGCAAAAAAGCTGAAGATAATAAAACCAATAAAGCAAAAGCATTTCATAATTTAGGAAGTGCCTACCTTATGCAAACCATTCAGACAGAAAAAGGCGAGGATTTACAAAAAAGTATTGAAGCTTACAAGCAAGCATTGCGTTTAAATCCTAAAGATATGGATACTAAATACAACCTTTCGTTGGCAATGGATTTATTAAAACAAGCACAGCAAGAACAACAAGAGCAAGATAAACAATGCAATAACCCACAAGAAAACGAAGACGGCGAAAAGAAAGAAGACCAAGAAAAAAAGGAAAATCAAGAACAGAACCAAGAAAACCAGGAGCAACAAGAGCAACAGGAAAAGCAAGAACAAGAAAAATCTGAAGAAGAAAAAGAGCAAGAACAAAAAGAAAAGCAAGAAAGCGAGAAAAAAGAAGGAGAAGAAGAGCAAAAGCCTAAACCAGAAGAGCAACAGCCAAATCCAGAAGAAGCACAAGATTCAACAGGAATGGGACAACCAGAAGAACGTGAACTAAGTAGAGAAGAAATGTTGCGTTTGTTAGAAGCACTAAAAAACGAAGAATTAAAAGTACAAGAAAAACTACGCACACAAAAAGGCAAAACCATTAAGAGTGATAAGGATTGGTAATGGTTTTGTACAAAAAATAAAAAGCATTGAAAATTATGGGTTTTTAATAGAAAAATTATCCATAATTTTCAATAATCTTATCGCAGGCTCGGTTTAGCATTTTATAAATATTTTCAAAACCATTGTCATCCCAATAAGGGTCTGGAACGTTCATATTTCGCCCCACGTGAAGCTCGTTCATTATTAATTTTACTTTGGCTTGTTGAGCCTCATTAATAGCATTGTACATAATGTTTTGAAAATTAGAACTATCCATTGCAAAAATTAAGTCGAAATCAATATAATCAGCCCTGTTTAATTGTCTTGAACGTTGGTTGGTAATATCTATGCCATATTTTTTTGCTACGTCTATTGATCGGGCATCGGGCAACTTGCCATCGTGCCAGCCACTTGTTCCACAAGAATCTACCTCCCAGTTTAAATTATTTTCTGCTATTTTTTGTTTTAAAATACCTTCGGCTAAAGGTGAACGGCAAATATTGCCCAAACAAACCATTAATATTTTCATTATTAACTTTGAATAAGGTTAAAAATTTGAGGTAAACGGCAAAAAAAGAACAATTCTACTGTTTTACAATTTTTATGCTTTTAAATTTTTCGCCATCGCTTAATTGCAATATATAAATCCCCGATTTTAGTATATTTAGCTTATTAATTGTATGGTTTTGAGTAATACCTTCAAGCAATAATTTACCCGATAAATTAGTGATTGAGTAGTTTAATACTTGTGGGCTTTCAATATTTATACTTTCTGAAAAAATAGTTGGAAAAACATTTACATTTAGTGCATTTACTAACTTATTGTTTGTAGGAAAAACTTCTTCAACACAATTGCCGCACCAACTTGGTTGAATTGGGCAATCAACATCGGTGGTTTCAGCTTCTACTATTTTAAAAACAAATAAACCTTCTTGCATATCAGAAGCCACTACCAAACCCGAAGGCAAGTGGCAGTAAAGTCCCCAATTTCCTCTATAATTATTATCATACCCCCATTGACTTGTATCATAATTTCCAGCCTGGCAAGGCGTTTCTGGTTCAGACAAATCAAAAATATGTAAGCCATCATAATAGTAAGAAACAAAAGCATAATTACCTCTAACAATTACGTTGTGTGCAATGCTTTGCGTTTCCGAACCTCCTGAGTTTATGGTGCTTGCAACTTTTATATCTGTTGGGTCTGAAACATCTAGTAAATAAACATCTCGCCCATGCGCCTCATCACACATTATGTAAGTTTGCCCATCTTCTGAAAGCCAGCCCGAATGGTTGTAAGCCAAACCCGAATAACTATCTAAAACACCTAAAACTTCGGGGTTTTCTACATCAGAAAAATCTACAATGTAAAAACCATTGCCGCCACAATGCAAATAGCCAATATTATCTTTTACATAAGCATCGTGTACATAACCCCAAGGCGAGTTGCTATAATTGGCAATTAAGCTTGGTTGTGTTGGATTTTCTAAAGAAAAAGCGGCAAATGTGCCACCACCCATAAAGGTTGCCCCACCACAACTATACAAAGTTGCTGTGGCAGTATCTATAAAAATATTGTGCGAACGAATAATTAGTTCACTCGAATCGTACACTTTTTCAAACGAATTGGGTAAGTCGCTAATATCTACAATTTGCAAAGTGCTTGGTCCTTCGTCGGCAACAATGTATAAAAAACCATTATAATCGTGGTAATCTCTGTGTATGATTATTGGTCCGGTAATAGCCCCTTCAATAAAAGCTACTTGCGAAATGTTTTCTGTATCGGTAACATCAAAAATGTGTGTTCCTTCTGTTGAGCCAATTACGGCAAACTCGTGATTGTTTTGTACAAATCCCCAAGTTTCGTTGTAAGCATTATTATAAGCCGCCGAACCAACTATTGATTCGTCTTTCCATTGGTAAACCAACTCTACATTTGCAGTACCCTGTGCCATTAAATTTATTGATAAAAAGAAGCACAAGGCAAAAAATAAAACATTTTTCATAATACAAGTAAAGTTAATAGCTAATAATTTACTGTACCTACAAAGTGTAATAAATTTATAGAAATGTGAAATTGGTGTTATTCAAACTTTGAATTTATATTGTTT
>JAHDDA010000065.1:0-1822 GCA_020629595.1 Chitinophagales bacterium | reverse complement strand
TTCCCAATTTGGTAACAAAAGGCGGTTTTCTATTTTATGGTAGCCAACAAGGAGACAAATCCACCTTGAAAGATAAAATTCCCAAGGTAGTTCATTACCTCGTCCCAATCAAAAAGCCCTAAGTTTTTAAATTTGTATAGTGGTGTGGTTTTACTCATAAAGTGGTTCGCCATTCAAATTGGTAGTTAAAACATCACTCATTAAATCAAAAAAAGGACGCAATGCCAAAAATGTTTCAACAACTGTATCAATAAAATTGGGGTTCAATACTTCTGAATCGCTAAATTTTTTCATTACATACATTTGTTTAAAACGCAATAAATCAATAGCATGATGCTCTTTGTCAAAACCTTTAGGAGCTGTTTTTAACTGTTCGCCTCTTAGTTCGCCAAAGGTGTTTTTAAATGCTTTGCTGTTAAAAACGGTTCTAAAAGGCTCATCGTCTTGTACAATTTTATCTCTTATAAGTTTTAAGTCTTCTTTATTGGGAGAATAAAATCCACCGCCAACTGCCGAAATGCCATTGGGTTGAATACCCATAAAATAGCCACCACGTAGTTGTGCAGTTGCCCGTACTAAGCCCGTATGCCAGTAAATTTTATAAGGTGTTTTATCTTTTGAAAAACGTACATCTCTATAAATTCTGTATTGCTTCAGTTTTTCAATTTTATCGTGTTGTTCCATTCTTGCCAATAAATCGGCGTTAAATGCTTTCATATTTGCCAAGGCAATTTCATAACTTTCTCGGTTTTGTGTAAACCAATTTTTGTTATTATTTTTAGCAATGTCTTTTAAAAATTGGAAATTTTGCTTTGAAATTTTAGCCATAATACGAAGTAACAAAAAATGTAGCAATTTGATTTTAAAAGAGTAGAATTTTAGGGTTAAAAATAAAAAACCACCAACCGAAAATACTTCAATTGGTGGTTTAAAATTAGTTGATTTAGTAATTTATTTTTTAATCTTCATACTCATTTTTACATCTACATCTGGTCTATCTGAACGATTTTTAGCTACCGTAGCAATTTTATCAACTATTTCTAAGCCTGACACTACTTCACCAAAAACGGTATATTCGTTATCTAAAAATGGTGTACCACCAATGGTTTTATAAGCCTCAATAGCTTCTGGGCTCATTTCTTTTCCGCTTCGTTTTGCAATGTTATCTAACTCGGCTTGTGTAGCAGGTTTTCCTTGTACAATATAGAATTGACAATCCGAACTACGCTTTTCTGGGTTTGATGGTCCGCCTCTTCGTGCTGCTGCTAATGCCCCTTTTTTATGAAAACGATTTGGTAAAATTTCTGCTTCTAAAGTACCTCCATTACTACCACTTCCTAGTGGCGCACCTGCTGCGGCATCTCTTGAATTAGGATCGCCACCTTGAATCATAAAATCTTTAATAACACGATGAAATAATAAACCGTCATAGAAACCTTCTTCTACCAGTTTTAAGAAGTTTTCTTGGTGAATTGGTGTATCGTTATATAGTTTTATTACAATATCACCATAATTTTCAACAGTAATAATTACTTGTGGTTCTTTATCACCACAACTATTAAAGGTTAGCATTAATAAAGTTAAGGATAAGATTGATAATAATTTTTTCATAATAATTGATTGATATATTTTAGTCTATTAATTTAATTCTTAAACGCAAGGGAAATAAATTCGCCCTGAAAATTAGTAATTTCAAGCTAGTTTACCGCCTTGCTTTACAAGAAAATTCCATATTTCTATTTAAACAAAAAACGTTTTAAGCTTTAATTTATAATAGCAAATTTACCTACAAATTTTTCTTGTCCCAAAGAATTTGTGCTAT
>JAHDDA010000064.1:8594-10683 GCA_020629595.1 Chitinophagales bacterium | reverse complement strand
CACATTTTTGCTTTCTTATATTCTGTGAAATTTGATTGGGATAAAGCAATTAAGAAAAAGAAAAAATCGAAAAGTAAAAAATTAAAAGAAAACACCTTTGATGAAGGTTGGTAAGTTTAATCACATTTTTTCAATGAGGTTAGTGCTTGAAAAACCGTCTAAAAATGGAATTATAACCACTTCGCCTCCATTTTCTTCAACTATATCTGCACCTACAATTTCAGCTTTTTTATAATCACCACCTTTTACCAATACATCTATTGTATTTAAGTTTTCAATTAAGTTTTTGGGGGTTTCTTCATCAAAAATTACAACTGCATCAACATACATTAAAGAAGACAAAACTTCTGCTCTTGTATTTTCATCTTTAACAGGTCGGTTTTCTCCTTTCAATTTTTTTACCGAACTATCGGCATTTACGGCTACAATAAGTTTATCGCCCAATTTTTTACATTCACGCAAAAGATGTAAATGTCCTTGGTGTATTAAATCGAAACAACCATTGGTAAACACTACTTTATTACCTTTCAACTGCCAAGCAACTAACTGTTGTTTCATTGCCTTTAAGGTTATAACTTTATTCCTTAAATCCATTTTTTACATGTCTAAATTCAAATTCCTACAAACTTAAAACTTAATCTTCGCAATAAAGTGCTTCTAAGTCTGGGTGGATAAGTTTATAACCTAATGAACGCTTAACTTTTTTATTTGAAATAATACGATTTGGAAACGAACTTTCTTTTTTGAAAATTGCGGGAGGAAGTTCTAAATTTAAAGTAGCAAAGGTGTAAAATTGTTTTTTAGTTGGGTGGGTGTCTGAAACAAGATTATAAATTTGTCCCCATTTACCTTCAATAACTACTTTTCTAATAATATTTACCACGTCAACTAAATGAATAAGGTTAATAGGTGTTAGCCCGCCCAAACGTTTTTCGTTACTAAATTTAAAGAACTTACCCGGATGTCTATCTGGTCCAACCATTCCAGATATTCGTAAAATTGTTGGTTTCAATTTTTTCTCATTCAAAAAAAGTTTTTCTGCTTCAACGAGTGCTTTGGCTCTATCTGTTTCGGGATTTAAAGGTGTAGTTTCGGTAATTAATTCATTGGTATTTCCATACACCGATGTTGAGCTGGTAAAAATTACATGTTTTATTTTTGCATCAACTATTTGCTTAATAATATTTTGTATTCTTTCAAGAAACTGTTCGCTACTACCACCATTTTTACGCATCCCTGGAGGAATGGTGATAATAACAATATTAGTTGCAAAAAAATCTTGTGCTAATCTGCCTGTTAATTCTGGATTAAATTTTAGTATAAAAGGTTCAATTCCTTTATCGTAAAGAAAAAAAGATTTAGCCTTTTGTGTTGTAGAACCCTTAACATAAAAACCATCCTTCACTAAGGCTTCTCCTAAAGGTAAGCCTAACCAACCACAACCAAGAATACTTATAGTTTTTTTGTTTTTCATAAGCTTTAAAAAAGCAATAAACTTTTAATATTATCTAACTCATTATGTGGCAAATTAAATCAAATTAATTAAAAACTTAATACATTAAACTTATAAACTATGTATAAAAAAAAATGAATTTATAGAAAATTTTATGAGTTTAACCCTAATTTTACTAAATCGTGTAAATGTACCAATCCAAGATATTTTTCATTTTCATTAATTACTACAAGTTGAGAAATATTATTATTTTCCATTAATTCAAGTGCATTGTGTAAATTTTCATTTTCGTACATTTTCTTAGGATTATAAGTCATAATTTGGGAAGCTTTTATGGTTAAAAAATCGCTTTTATTCATTAGCATTCTTCTTAAATCACCATCGGTAATTATACCTATTAGGTTTTCATTTTTATCTAAAACAACGGTTGCCCCCATTCTTTTTTCAGAAATTTCCAATATAATTTCTTGTAAAGTAGCGTTTTCATACACTTTAGGTACGGCATTAGTAATATACAAATCGGCTAAAGTTAAGTTTAGGCGTTTCCCCAAACTACCAGCTGGATGTAAGTTTCCAAAATCTTTAGCATTAAATCCTCTAAGTTCTGCCAAGCATATAGCTAAGGCATCACCTATT
>JAHDDA010000064.1:3449-8494 GCA_020629595.1 Chitinophagales bacterium | reverse complement strand
CCTGTTGAGTTAAAAGTAGCAGCTATTTTTTGGGCAATTAAAGCACTTTTTCCAATTCCAGTGACTATTATCTTTCCAGAACAGTCAAACAAAAGCTGTACAGTTTCCGTAAAACATATTGGTAAATTATCAGCTAAATTATTTAAAGATTTTGCAGTTATTTGAATAGTATTTATTGCTCTTTTAACTATTTGCTTATCTTGTATATTTGTAGTTATTGCCATTTATAAATTACTTTAACTCAAGTTATAACATACAAATTTACACATAGATATTACTTAAGAAAAATGTCATTTATAGAATATAATTCGCCAATTTTCTAAAAGAGAATTTCATCATTGTATAGCTTTTTTATAAACTAATTTAAAATATTATTTGTCTTAGTCGTGAAATAGCTGAAATGTAAATTTTAATTATAAAAATATAGGTTTCGTATTGCCTAACTAGCTTATATTTATAGTACGAAAATTGCCTTGAAAAACGATAATACGAAGTGCTATAAAATTGTACTATGTAGCACTATTTTTTAACTAACAAATATAATATGCCTTCTGTAGCAACTTTTGATCTTCAAGAAAGTTTAGAAAAATACTTTGGATTTAAAAATTTCAAAGGTCAACAAAAAGAAATAATAGAAAATATATTAGACAATAAAGATACATTGGTTATAATGCCAACGGGTGGCGGCAAATCGTTGTGCTACCAATTACCCGCCATTTTAAACGAAGGAATAGCTATAGTAATATCGCCACTTATAGCTCTTATGAAAAATCAAGTAGATTTAATAAGAGGTTACTCAAGCGATGATAGCATTGCACACTTTATGAACTCTTCACTACGTGCCGCACAACTAAGAGAAGTAAAAAAAGATGTTTTAGAAGGTAAAACTAAATTACTTTATGTAGCACCAGAAACACTAAGTAAAGAATCAACTATTGAATTTTTAAGACAATTAAACATTTCATTTGTTGCCGTAGATGAAGCACATTGTATTTCAGAATGGGGACACGATTTTAGACCCAAATACCGAGAAATAAAAGAAGCGTTAAAAGCTATAAAAGAAGAAATTCCGATAATTGCTTTAACTGCCACCGCCACTCCTAAAGTTCGTTTCGATATAATGAAAACCCTAAAGATGAAAAACGCCGATGTGTTTCTTTCATCATTTAACAGAGATAACCTATACTACGAAATAAGAGCCAAAAAAGATAGAGAAAATACCATAAAAAATATTGTTCAATTTGTACGTCAGAATGAAGGCAAATCAGGAATTGTGTATTGCCTAAACCGTAAAACCACCGAAGATTTAGCCGAAACCCTGCAAGTAAACGGCATAAAAGCGGCAGCTTATCACGCTGGTTTAGACGCTGGCACACGTTCCAATGTGCAAGATATGTTTTTAATGGAAGATGTAGATGTAATTTGTGCAACCATTGCTTTCGGAATGGGAATTGACAAGCCCGATGTTCGTTTTGTAGTACATTTTGATATTCCAAAAAGCTTAGAAAACTACTATCAAGAAACAGGGCGTGCTGGACGTGATGGAATGGAGGGGCAATGCGTTGCCTACTTTAGCCACGATGATGTAAACAAAATGGAAAAGCTACTAAGCAACGATAACAAATCTGTAAAAGAACGTGAAATTGGTAGCCAACATATAGGCGAAATTGTTGCTTATTCAGAATCGGCGGCGTGCCGTAGAAAATTTTTACTGCATTATTTCGGAGAAGTGTTTGACGATGCAAAATGCGAAAAAGGTTGCGACAACTGTGCCAACCCACTACCAGTAATAGATGCTACCGAACACGTAAAAATGACTATTGAAGCCGTAAAAGCTCTAGGCGATTCGTACAAAATAAAGTACATTGTAAATTTTATGGCTGGTACACGCAGCAAAGAAATTAACGCCAATAAACACAATAATCATAAACTTTTTGGTAAAGGGAAAGAAAAAGGGAAGCCTTATTGGAACTCGGTGGTTCGCCGAACACTTTTAGATGGTTATTTAGAAAAAGATATAGAAAATTATGGTATTATAAAAATGGGCGAAAAAGGCTTGGCATTCTTAGAAAACCCAATAGCTACTAAAATAGCCTTAAACAGAGATTTTAAAAATACCGATGCCGATATTGCCGTAAGTGGCTCATCGGGGGCAGTTGCTTTAGATGATAGATTGTTTAAACTGCTAAAAGATTTACGCAAAAAAGAAGCAAAACGCCGTAGCTTACCGCCTTTTGTTATTTTTCAAGATGCCTCTTTGTCTGATATGGCAACTTCGTACCCAATTACCAAAGAAGAAATGGCAAATATTGTGGGGGTAAGTCAAGGAAAAGCGGTAAAATTTGGTCGCCCATTTTTAGAATTAATTGCAGATTACGTTGAAGAAAACGAAATTGAACGACCAATGGAATTTGTAACTAAGCAAAAAGCCAATAAGTCGAAAAAGAAGGTTCAAATTATTCAGAATATAGATAAAAAAATACCATTACCCAATATTGCCGATAGTTTGGGAATGAGTTTGGAAGAACTGTTTCAAGAAATTGAAGCCATTATTTTTTCTGGAACAAAATTGAATATTGACTATTTCATAAATGAATATTTGGACGAAGACCAACAAGAAGAAATATTTGAATATTTTATGGAATCGGAAACCGAAGACTTAGATTTGGAGTTAGCCTTAAAAGAAATAGATGATGAAGATTATAACCTTGATGATATGCGTATGATGAAGGTGAAGTTTTTGTGTGAAGTTTCGATGTAAATTTTCAGGTTTTTTATAATACAATTTGTGGTTTAATTTGTCGTATAAATATTTAGTTGAAAAAAGGTTAGTTTTTGAGGCGAAAAACGCAGACATAGCCTTAGCTCTGGCGAGTATTTTCAACGAAGAAAACGAAGTTTTTAGCCAAAATATTTACGACATAATAGAACATAAATTGTATAATAGCCATAGTAGTTTAAAAGTGCTATGGCTATTCATTATAAAATTTACCCAATTTTACGCACCACAAATAAATTACTTTCATAATCTTCGCACTCTTGGGCAGTTAAAAACTGTAAATTTCCGTTAAAAGCAGCTAAGGTGTGGTTGGTAAATGGGTGTGCTAAAACTTTGCAATTACTATTTTCAGCTTTGGCAACTATTTCGTTAGTATTATAAACATTCATTTCCATTTGATAGCCTTTTACCAAACCCAAAACTGCCAATTTTTGCCTAATTTTTACTTTTTCTTTAAAGCGTTGTATTAAGCCAACTTTCCTAATATCTTTTGTAGGTACTTGAAAAACAGCAACGCCACCTTTTTCTAACTTTTTAAAAAAACTGGAAATAAATAACATTCCTTCATTTGTAGGAATGTGCTGTAAAACAATACTTGAATAAATAAACGAAAGTGAATTATTTTCTATAATATCTAAATTGGCTTGTTTGTTATGTATAAAATTAAGCGATGTACTTAGTTCGGCATTCAAAACCCTTGCTTTTTTAATCATAGTTTCGGCAACATCAACACCTGTTGTTTGCTGAAAATAAGGTGCAATAAACCTACTTAAACGCCCTACTCCACAACCAAAATCTATGGCATTTTTAAAATTTTGTGGTAAAAAATTGTTTTTACTTAAAAAATTAAATACTACGGTAATTTCATTTTCGCCAGCGGCAAAAAACTTACTTAAATCCCATTTTCCCTCTTTTTGCTCATCATCGGTAAGAATAGACCACAAAGCATCATCTTGGGCTAAACCTTCCCAAGTTTTGGCGTTTATATCGTAATTAAAACCCATTTAACTCAAAATATTTCAAAATTTGTTGCTTCAAAAAGCGTTCTTGACTTTGCAAACCTTCGGGAATAGGTTTACCAGTTGACTCAAAATGGGGCCAGCCTTCTTCATCTCTACCCATAAACATAAAGTAATTTTCTTGAGCCATTAAAGTACAAACGCCAATATGCATTAAATCTTGCTTTTCTTCTTTCTCAAATTGCCTATTTACCTGTCCAAATTCTTGCAAACCTATTAAAAATAAAAGTGTTTGCAAGTTTGGCTTTCGCTTAAACATAGGCTTAATTTTATACAACAGGCGTTGCCATTCAGTTTCTAATACTTTTTCTTCTAGTGTCATTAAGCGGTAAAATTAGGATAAAAGTTTTGTCTTTACTCAACAACAATATTTAAGTCTTCTATAATTTTTGCTGGGTTGCCGTTGTTCATTCCTATTACACCAAAGTTTACAGGTTTTCGTGGCGATGCAGAAATGCTAATATCATCTGTATTTTGAATAAATTTTTCTATTTTACTTAAAATTTGTTTTAGCTGGTTGCCCTCAGCATCGGCAAGCATTTGTTTAATTTCTTTTTTGGCATCTGCTTTCATTTCGGCAACCGAAACTCCTTTTTGTTTCGCACTTTGTTCAAAAATTCTATCTACAAACGAATCATCTTTAAACGATAAGGAAAAGTTGTGTAAACTAGCAAAAGCCATACTCATTGCACTCATTTCTGGGTTTTTAGGATCTATATTTATGCCGCTAATGTGTGCATTTAGTTCAACATCAAACATTTCATCAATAGAAGCCGTAAGGTTATTTATTTTTAATTCTTTATCATTCTTATTGTAGTCATAATCAACTTTTAAATCCATTTCTACTTTATCAATATCGTAGCCCAAATCTTCCAACAACTGTAAATCTTCTTTTCCTACATAGCTATTATCAATTAGCAAACCTTTAAATTCAATATCTAATTTTTGGGGAATTTCGCCTTGTTTGGTATTAGTGTCCACATCTTTTACAATAATTTCACGTGCTTTAATTTCATCATTTGAATTATTAGGGCTAACCGATACATTTTTTAAGCTCAAACTTTGTGAAAGTGGCTCAATTTCTACATCATCGTATTTAATGTCGGCAAATTCTTTGGCTTCTTCTAGAAATACATCAATTTCTTTTTCGGCAGTATTGGAAGCATAACTCTTAATTCCGTAATAAGCACCAACAAAAATTAACAGTATAATTATAATTGGAAATAATTTTTTCATAATTTTAATTT
>JAHDDA010000064.1:0-3349 GCA_020629595.1 Chitinophagales bacterium | reverse complement strand
AAAAAATATAAATTAACAATACAAATTGGCATTTTAAACATTTACTAAAACTAATTCGTTTAAATTTGCAGTAGTTTAATTAAATACTTAGTGGTATGTCATTAGGAGGATATGAAATATTTTTTGTACTATTAGCCATTTTGCTTTTATTTGGAGGGAAAAAAATTCCTGAATTAATGCGTGGTTTAGGGCAAGGTATTAGAGAATTTAACGCAGCAAAAGCAACTGTTAAAGAAAACATTGAACAAGGAATGCGTGAAGAACCTAAACCAATTGATGTTAAGGAAGAAAGCAAGTAAATAAATTAAAATATAATTTATACAAAACCACAATCGGCAAAAAATGATATTTTGTTGGTTGTGGTTTTTTATTTACACATATTATTAGAAAACATAATTGGCTGTAAAACCTTGTATATTTGCACAAATTTTTCAAAAAACAGTATAAATACTTATATAAAATGAATTTTCAACTTACCGAAGAACACTTAATGATTCAGAAAGCGGCACGTGAATTTGCACAAAACGAACTAAAACCTGGTGTAATTGCACGTGACAATAAAATGGAATACCCAACAGAAGGCGTTAAACGTATGGGTGAACTTGGATTTTTAGGAATGATGGTAAGCCCCGAATATGGAGGTGGTGGAATGGACACCATTTCGTATGTATTGGCAATGGAAGAAATTTCTAAAGTTGACAATTCTTGCTCGGTAATTATGTCGGTAAACAATTCGCTTGTTTGCTGGGGTTTAGAAACCTACGGAACTCAAGAACAAAAAGATAAATACCTTAAAAAGTTAGCTACTGGCGAAATAATTGGTGCATTTTGTTTATCTGAACCAGAAGCAGGAAGTGATGCTACACAACAAAGAACAACAGCAATTTTAGACGGCGACCACTACGTAATTAATGGTACAAAAAACTGGATTACCAACGGAAAAATGGCTGGTATTTACTTGGTAATGGCACACACCGATAGAGATAAGGGGCACAAAGGCATAAACTGTTTTATTGTTGAAGCTGGCACAGAGGGCGTAACAACAGGCGTTAAAGAAGATAAATTAGGGATTCGTTCTTCAGATACTTGCTCGGTTATGTTTTCAGATGTGCGTGTGCCTATTGCAAACCGAATTGGCGAAGATGGATTTGGTTTTAAATTTGCAATGAAAACCCTTTCGGGTGGGCGTATTGGAATTGCTTCGCAGGCGTTGGGTATTGCCTCGGGAGCTTTTGAATTGGCAACAGCTTACTCTAAAGAACGTGAGGCATTTGGCAAACCAATAAGCAAACACCAAGCAATTGCTTTTAAATTGGCTGATATGGCAACTGAAATTGAAGCGGCTCGTTTGCTTTGTTTAAAAGCTGCCTACGAAAAAGATAACGGTTTACCTTATGACCAATCTAGTGCAATGGCAAAAGTTTTTGCTTCAGAAACGGCAATGAAAGTAACCACCGAAGCCGTACAAGTACATGGCGGCTATGGCTTTGTTAAAGAATACCACGTAGAACGATTAATGCGTGATGCTAAAATTACCCAAATCTATGAGGGTACTTCAGAAATACAACGTGTAGTTATTTCACGTAGTGTTTTGAAATAATTTTTACAATATTTTGCCTTAAATTTTGTTTAAAAAAGCAGAAAGTCAAATTTGACTTTCTGCTTTTTTAATGTCATAATTCTTATAAATGAAGAACTTCCTTTTACTATTTATACTACTAACAGTTGCCTGTTCAGACAACAAAACACCTGCAAAAAACACTAAAACACCTAAAGAGATAACCAATACATTTAATGCTGTAAATAAAAAAGGAAATACGATAAAAAGTCGTTTTAACCTTCCTAATGGATTTAAAAGAACAAAAGTTAACGAATACGGCAACTTTTTAAGAAATATTAGATTAAAACCTGACAAAACAAAAGTTTTTCATTATGATGGCAGTATTAAAAGCAATAATGTTCACGAAGGGGTAATTGATTTAGATATAGGAAAACGAGACTTACAACAGTGTGCCGATGCTGTTATGCGTTTGCGTGCCGAATACTTATATGCCAATCAAAAGTTTGATGAAATTCATTTTAATTTTACCAATGGCTTTAAGTGCGACTATAATAGTTGGCGTACTGGAAAACGAGTAGCCATAAATGGTAATAAAACTTGGTGGGAAAGCAAAACTACTCCCAATAACAGCTACGCTTCTTTCAGAAAATATTTAGATCAAGTATATATGTATGCTGGCACAGCTTCGCTAGCCAAAGAATTGAAAGCAGTAAATATAGAAAAAATGCAAATTGGTGATGTATTTATACGAGGTGGTCACCCAGGACACGCAATTATGATAGTGGATATGGCAGAAAACCCAAAAACAGGTGAAAAGCTATTTATGCTTGCTCAAAGTTATATGCCTGCACAAAGTATTCATATTCTTAAAAATCCTAATAACTATAATTTATCGCCTTGGTATAAGCTAAGTGAAATTAAGGAAACACTAATTACACCTGAATGGATTTTTACTCGTGATGAGTTGAAACGGTTTTAAAGTCTATTAAATTCTCTCTAAGTCTTTTTCGTTTAACCACGCATTTTGCCCATCGGGAAGTTGTATTTTACACCAACCATCTGCTGTGGTTTCTATAATTTGTAATTTATTTCCTTCTGAAATTTTAAGAATATCTTTACTTTTTTCTGAAGGTCCATTTTTTAATTGCAATAATTCGGTTGTTACAATAGCATAGTCATCATTTGCTTGCCACATTAAACGAGCAATTCCAAAAATAATAAAAATTAAAGAGAAAGATATGGCTACTAATGCCATATAAAAATTGCGTTTTTGTATTTTTTGTTCTTTGGCTTCTAAGTATTTTTTTCCTAAAAATAAGGCTAACCATATTAGTATTGTTGCTAAAAGCCACCAAACAAAAGCACCTAGTTTACCAATAATATTTACAAACCATTTTTTGTAAAAAATCTGGGGCCAAACACCTGCTTTTTGTGTTATAAAATCGTTGGCAAACTCAATATTTTCTTGCGTTTTTGTATGCGAAGGATTTATTTTAAGTGCCTTTTCGTAATGTAATATAGCTTTTCCCAAGCTATCTAAACGGAAGTAAGTGTTGCCTAAATTATAATGCAAATCGCAAGAGGTTTTACCTGCTTTGTCTATGGCTTTATAATTTTGCAAGGCTTGTTTGAATTTTCCTTCTTGAAAAAATTGGTTGGCTTGCTGAAATAACAAATCTGGGCTTACAGCAGTTTCATCTTGTGCTGAAATACATAATATACTAAAAAATGTAAAGTATAATGTTGCTATAAATTTCATACTATTCAATTGCGAATGCGAAGATATGA
>JAHDDA010000063.1 GCA_020629595.1 Chitinophagales bacterium | reverse complement strand
AGAGATTTCTTAATTTTTGATTGATAAACACTTAATTTAGAAAACAATGATAATTCATAATACAAAATATAGTTTGATGTTTTTTAAAATTTTGATAATCTCTTTGTCTATATTATTTAGTTCTGAACTAATGAAATCTCAGGATTTGATAGAGAAATCCGATTCTATTACATTGACAGGAAAGGTTTTAGGTAATGATGATAATTAACCCTTGATTGGAGTAAATGTTGTTTTAGAAGGTACAAAAATTGGAACGATTACAGATTTAGGAGGAGAATATTCATTGACTTTTCATTCAAGTCTATTATCAGATTATAGAAAAATATTATTTAGATACATTGATTGTTATGATAAGTTGGTTGAGATAGAAGAAGTTTTAGGAGATAATATTTTAGTTATTTTAGATTACGAACACGAAGAGATGGAAGAACTCATAATAAAACCGACATATAAATACAGATACGAAACTAAAACTGGTACTTATTACACCTACGAGAAAAATTTCAGATATAAACTTCAATCAATATTTTACAAAATAACCAAAAAAGTAGCTAACAAAAACTAAGCTCAACTTGGCGTTGAAGTCGTAGTTTGTAAATTTTTTCTTACCTTTACTTCTTTAATCTCGGTTGATAAGTTTTGGCATTTTAAGTGCCAAGATGAGCTTAGTAAAACCGTTAGTACGCCTTGGTAGATTACCTTACAACCTTCAAATCATCACTCTCCTTGTTCCATAAAACTAAACGTGAAGATTGACTTGATAGTTTAAAACTTTTTTCAATTTCTTTTGACACTGCAAAATCTACATTATCAATAATCTCATTACTTATTTCAGCATAATACTTTGGCGTAGGTTGTCCTGCAATATTGGCAGATGTTGAAACTAAAGGTTCGTTAGTTTTATTAATTAAAGCTACACAAAATGGATGGCGAGTTACTCGTATAGCTAAACTTCCATTTTCAGCGAGCATATAATTAGGTATGTTTTTCACTTCTGGATAGGCAATACTTGTAGGTTCATCTGACTGTGCCAATTCAAGAATTTTATTAGGAAGCTCGCCAACTATTTCTTGTAATTGAGTTATAGTAGAAACTAAAACTATAAGTGGTTTATTTCTTTCTCTATTTTTTAAAGTATATATTTTTTCAACTGCCTTTTCTGAAAAAATACTGCAACCTAAGCCCCAAACAGTTGCTGTTGGGTAAAGTAAAACGCCATCATTTTTAAAATGAGTGAAAGCTTTGTCTAACTCATCAAAATATTTATTGTCTAACATCTATCAATTATCAAAAAAAAGAATATCTTGTTTTAAAGAGTTTAAAATCTAAAAAGCAATTCCAATTACAAAATCAGTAGAGAAACCAATATTCTTAACCTTTATTCCATCACCAATTTGATCAATAACTTCTTGTTTAAACTGTTCATAGCCCAAATTAAACTCTGCTCCTACCCTCAAAAACTTTAGAATTTTAACATTCACACCAGTCATTAATGCCAAACCAGCGTGAAAATCTCCGTTTGAAATTCCGTCTAACAAATAAGTGCTTGGTGCATCTAACAACTTATCTTGCCCCTTGTAAGTTATAGGAATATAAACACCAGGATAAATATCAAAAATAGCAAGATTAAAGTGTTTTTCTAAACCCAAAATTGCTGTGTAGTTATTGCGTTTTGCTTTATAATCTGTCTCCAAACCACCATCAATGGTATATTCAATATTTTGCCAGGCAGCTCCAATTCTATATGCCCATTTTTTAGCAGTATAAAACCTTAGGTTACCAGAAAAAGAAATATTACCATCATAATTTTTCAAACTATTCAAATTTGATACATCATCAGCTTTGTTAATTTCAAAGGTTTGCACATTAAGGTTTGCCCCTATTCTTTGTGCATCTACGCTTAAAGTAAGTATAAAAAAGGAAAAAATTAGTGTTAAATATTTCATCGAAAAGCAATTTGAATTTAAACGAAAATTAGCTCAAAAAATTTTATTACAACAATAAATAATATCGAAAATCTAATTAAGTTTATGACTGATAAAACTATAAAAAGTTAAGGCGTTGATTGAAAAATTTCAATTTTTAACAACTATTTTATCAACAATGTCTGCCACTTTCTTTGAAGCACCACCTTCACCCAATATTTCAAAAAGTTGATTATAGCCTTCATAAATTTCATTCAATTTATTTTCATTTGTTAATATTGAATCTAATAGCTTAATAATTTTTGTTTTGTTGCACTCATTTTGAATCAATTCAGTAACTATATTTTTATCTAAAATTAAATTTACCAAAGATATATATTTAACCTTAGCAAACAATTTAGCAATTTGATAACTGAATATATTTAGTTTATAACAAACAATTTGGGGTACATTAAAAATTGCTGTTTCCAATGTAGCCGTACCTGAAGTTACTAAAGCAAATTTACTATTTTTTAAAACGTCTTTAACACCTTCAAAGTTGACAGAACAATTATTAGGTAAGTTGAATTTTTTGTAATATTCAATTCCATATTTTTTCATTCCTGAAATTTCAAAATGTTCATTATTTAATTCGTTAGCAACCTCTAAATAAACTGGCAACATTTTACCGATTTCTTGTTTTCTACTTCCAGGAATTAAGGCTATTTTATTTCTATTTAATTCTTTATTTTTTAAAATACTTTGTTTATAAACATCCAATAAAGGATGCCCTACATAGCTTACTTGTAATTTTTCTTTTCTATAAAACTCTTTTTCAAAAGGCAGAATTACGCAAACAGCATCACAAAGTTTTTTTAATATAGAAATTCTATTTTTTTTCCAAGCCCATAATTGAGGAGCAATGTAATACAGCTTTTTGAAGCGTTTATGTTCTAATTTTTTAAGTAATCTAAGATTAAAACCAGGATAATCAATTAATATTAAAATATCAGGTTCAATTTTTTCAATATCTGATTCTACCTTTTTAAAATTTTGACGAATAATGGGCAAATGCTTAATTACTTCAACAAATCCCATAAAATCCATATCATTTAAGTGAACACTTAATTTACAACCTTCTGCTCTCATTTTTTCACCTCCACAACCAAAAAACAAAGCGTTTGAATCGTTCTGTTTAATTGCTTTAATTAAATTAGAAGCATGTAAATCACCAGAGCTTTCACCAGCTACAATATAATATTTCATTAGAATTTGATGTAATGTTAAACAAATAAAACAAAATTTTCATTTAATTTTATGTCCTCAATATAATTACAATGAAGAAAACATTTATTTTATTTTTATTTCTAAGTTTTTCAAACATAATTTTTGCCGATACTTTCGACAATGTAATAAGCATTTTCGAAACTAAATGTCAGAGTTGTCATAGTAGCACAAATTCTGAAGCGGGCTTAGATTTAAGTGGTTCTAAGTCTGAAATTTTCAATAACATTTTCGAGAAAACTACTACAAATGAATACGCATCAACATTAGAATATAAAATTGTTGATGCAGGATACCCTGAAAGAAGTACGATATTTAGAACTATTAATAATGGCTTGTATGATAATGTTGCTTTAACTTCTGTTGAAGATGTACACGCAGGCTTAGATATTGAAATAGAAGACTGGGAAAAAGAACTAATTCGCCAATGGATTTACCACGGAGCAAAACAAAATGGAAATATTGCTTCAGGTAGAAAAAACACATTAATTGAATATTATACAGAAGGTGGCTTACCAAGAATGGAAAAACCTGAGCCTCCTGCCGAGGGAGAAGGTTTTCAACTATACTTAGGAACAATCTTCTTAGAACCTGGGCAGGAATGGGAAATGGTTTACAACTATTCTCTTAAAAACCCTGAAGCATTTGAAGTAAATAAAATTGATGTAATGATGTCTGATTTTTCTCATCACTTTTTATTTTTCGATTATTTTAATGATAATTTTGAAGATGTTGACGATGGCTTCAGAACTATTGATTATTTTTCATTTATTACAGGTTCGGCTATTAGTTTAGGAGAAAGTGGTACTAATATGATTGCAGGTTGGGCTTACTCATCTGACATTGATTTACCTTTAGGAACTGCCTTTACTTGGGAAGAAGATTTAGTGTTAAAATTTAACTACCATTTAAAAAATTATTCAAATACACAAGTTTACCCTGCCGACCTTTATGTTAATGTTTACACACAAGAAACAGGCACAGCCATTAAAGAAATGTATTCAGATTTCTTGATAAATGGTCAAGATTTTATAGGTAATAGTATTCCATCAACTTGCGATACAATTGTTAATGCAGATTTTAGAAATGATTTTTCCTTTGGAAGCTCTAATGACACCTTACATATTTGGAACTTGGGTGCACACACACACGCTTTAGGGGTTGATTATGATTTATATACAGCTCAAGGAGGTGAAAAAGTGGAACAAGTTTACGAAGGAATGTATAATTATGATGCAGATTATTTTACTGGTTTTTATGACTTTGCTGAACCCACTTTCCGTTATTTCGATGAATTTTTAAGCATTAGAAAAGGAGATGGATTAATTCAAGAAGGAAAATTTGTAAACTGCACTGGAAGTACGGTTGGTTATGGTTTAACAACTGAAGATGAAATGTTAGGATTTTTTAGTCAATATTTGGTTGGAGATTTAACAGAATTGTATGCTTATCAAGATTCAATTGCTAATGTATCTACTAATAATTCAACAGCAATAACAAACAATAATCAAATAAATGTAAATGTAACTCCAAACCCCAGCGAAGGTGTTTTTAATGTAAGTTTTGATAATATTACAAATGAAAAAACCTTAATTGAGGTTTTTGATATTGCAGGAAAACTAATTTTCCAAGATAAATTGTTTACAAATAATATTTCTTTAGATTTAAGTAATTTTAATACTGGTGTTTATATTTTAAATATATCAAATAGCAATTCCAAAATTTCTAAAAAAATTACCAAATTGTAAGAAGAACTAATTCAATAAAAAAAAGACCTTGGAAGTAAAACTTTTAAGGTCTTTTTTATTTGTAAGAATGGTAATAATTTTGCATCTCAATATTAGCAAATGAACAGAAGGCAGAAGATTAGAGAAATAATTTTTCGACACGACACTCCATTGAGTAAGGGTTTCGATATTATTCTACTTATTCTAATTATGCTAAGTGTTCTGGCTGTAATGATTGAAAGTATAGAAGATGTAAATAATGTTTTTAAAACAGAACTTTATTATCTTGAGTGGGCTTTTACCATTTTATTTACAATAGAATATGGTTTGCGGGTTTATGCAACTTTCCCAAGAAGCGATAAATATATGACAAGCTTTTATGGAATAATCGACTTGGTTTCAATTATTCCTACCTACATAAGTTTATTTGTTCCCAGTTCTCAATATTTATTAACAATAAGAGGTTTACGCCTGCTTAGAGTTTTCAGAATTTTTAAACTAACACAATTTTTTGGTGAATTAGAAATTTTAATTAGAGCATTATTAGCCAGTAGATACAAAATAGGTGTTTTCTTATTAGCAGTTGTTTTATTTTCTATAATTATTGGTTCGGTAATGTATATGGTAGAAGGTGCAGAAAATGGCTTTACTTCTATACCAAAAAGCATTTATTGGGCTATTGTAACTATGACAACCGTTGGATATGGCGACATTACCCCAACTACCGACTTAGGAAAATTTTTAGCAACCGTTGTTATGCTTCTTGGTTATGGTGTTTTAGCCGTACCTACGGGCATTGTTACTGTTGAGCTTTCGCAAGCACAAAAAGGTGACATAGAAACGGTATGTAGTGAATGTGGTCAAGAAAACCATTTAAACGAAGCTAAATATTGTCATTCATGTTCTGCAAGCTTAGAAATTTGAATTTTCTGAAGTAAATCAATTACAATTCTTAAACTCTTAAACTTTTTAATCGTCTTGTAAAATGTAATTTCAAAACATTCGTTTGAAATGAAACTTTGGACTACGAAAACTAAATAAACCAAATGAGAAGTATATTCTTATTAATCGCTATATTTTTTTCTACACAAGCAATTTTAGCACAAAACACCATAGTTGAAGGTGTGGTAATAGATAAAATTACCAAAGAACCGCTACCCTATGCAACTGTACAATTTTATGGTACAGCCATAGGAACAACCACCGATTTAGATGGCAACTTTAAGCTAGAAACCGATGATTTAATTTTAAATAATATTGAAGTAAACTACTTGGGTTACGATTTAAAAAAAGTAAAAATTAAACCTGGTAAACTTAATGAAGTAATCATAAAACTTGAAGAACAAGCAGCCAAGATTAAAACAGTAGTTATAAAAGCTAAAAGAAAAACAAAAAAAGACCCAGCGGCAATTGCATTATACAAAAGAATAATGCGAAATAAAGACAGAAACAACCCTTCATCATTTAATAGTTATCGCTACGAAGAATATGTAAAAACACAATTTGATGTTCATAATATAAAAGAAAAACTTACAAAACGTAAAATCCTAAAACCCATTGATTTCATTTTTGAAAATATGGATACTACTGAAGATGGTACGCCATATTTACCGCTTTTATTAAAAGAAAAACTGAGTACAGTAGAATACCGAAAAGATATTGAAAAAACCAAAAGGACTGTTAAAGCCGATCAATTTTCGGGAGTTGATAATGAGAACTTATCTGAATCAGTAGATTTTGGCTTTCCAGAAATGGATATTTACCAAAACACTATTGAACTAGGTGGAAAAGGTTTTGTAAGCCCATTTGCACGAAATGCAACTTTAACTTACAAATACTTTCTAACCGATAGTACAACTGTTGATGATCGTTATTGCTACAAATTAGATTTTACGCCACGAAGAAAAGGCGATTTGGCTTTTACAGGTTCGGCTTGGATTGATAAAGAAACGGCAGCTGTTAAAAAAATAGACGTGTATGTTTTAGAGCAAATAAATATGAATTATTTATCGGGCTTAAAAGTTCAGCAAGAATACACATATCTTAATAACAAAGCTTGGTTTAAGAATAAAGAACAAATGGAAATCATTGCCAACCTAACCGAAAGTAAAAAACACCAAGCAGTTAGAATAACAAGAAAGGCATTTATTTATGATATTGAAGTGGATATTAAAATAAAAAGAAAATATTTTGAGGGAGATGCCTTGGTAATACAAGAAGGTTACAGTAAAAGAAATGAAGATTTTTGGAATGAAAACCGAAAAATTGAACTTACTGAAACAGAGGCAAATATTTATACCTATGTTGATAGAATTAAAGAAACTAAAGCATTTAAAGTTGGTAAATATATAGGTCATTCTATTGGAACAGGCTACTTTAATATTGGTGCTTTAGAAGTTGGACGCTGGTTACAATTCTGGAGTTACAATGCATTAGAAGGCAATCGTTATAGAATTGGATTACGCACCGATCCACGTAAATTTAGAGATAAATTATCAGTTGAAGGTTATGTAGCGTATGGCGATAAAGATAAGCTATTTAAATACCATTTAGGTTCTAAAATTCACCTAAAAAGAGTAAACAAAAAATGGCACATGGTAGGTGGTCATTACCGATACGATTGGAGTGATTACAACTTTAGAAACTCATATATGACACACGACCATACAATTACTTCACTACTTAGAAGCCGACCTTTAGATAATTTATTTTTAATAAGAGAAGCCAATATTTTTTATGAAAAAGAATGGTTTAGAGGATTTACAAATAAATTTTCTGGTACGCATAAAAATATTTACCAATGGGAAGGCTCATCATTTGATGTTTTACAAAATAATGAAGAAGCAACTGAAAGCCTACAAGAAGGTGGAGCAATTCAGGCAGTTGAACTTATGGTTAATACCCGCTGGGCATTGAATGAAGTTTTTAGAAACAGAGGTGGTGGTTTTGAACGTGAATCTGTTGATATAAATGCACCTGTAATTAATGCAACATACACCGTTGGTCTTAAAGGAGTTTTAGGTGGCGATTACGCATATCATAAATTAGGAGCATCTTTTTCTCAAAAAATAGTAACTAAATTTGGTAGAACTTATTACACCTTAGGTGCTGAAAAAATATTTGGAGAAGTTCCCTACCCTTTACTAAAAATACACAAAGGAAATCGTAGCCTTATGTTTAATCGCCAATCATACAATATGATGGATGATTTAGAATTTGTAAACGATGCTTATACTCATTTTGAAACTCGCCATTATTTTGATGGATTTATATTGAACGCCATTCCATTAATAAAGAAGCTAAAAATGAGAACCAATATTTTTGCAAAAGGAATATACGGCACATTAAGTGAAGCCAATCAGTCTTTACTTTCCGAAGAGGTAAACTTAAATGATTTGAATGGTTATTATGCCGAAGCAGGTTTTGGTGTAGAAAATATTGCAAAGTTGGTTAACTTACATTTTATTTGGCGACTTACACAAAGAAATGACCCTAATGTTCCAAAATTTGGCGTTAAATTGTATATAGCACCTTCGTTTTAGGCAGATTCGGTCAGTTCTAAACTTGGAAACGACCATTGCTCGGTTGCAAACTTCCAAAAGCGAACTCGTTTACTTCTTAAAGTTTGTAACTTTAATTTTTAGTTCAAAGTAAATAGAGAATACTTTGCTAATTCTTTAAACTAGCAAATTTTACTTGTAGGGATGCCGATTTATCTCATCTGCTACGGTTAATTAACTAAACTTATCAGATTGAGGTTATGAATGATAATCATTATTAACTGAATATCAATTATTAAAATTGAAAACCTGATTGGTTGATAGGTCATTTAATTTTTCCTTATTTTTACAGGAAATTAAAATGTATGAAAAAACTGTCTTTACTTTTTTGCTTTTTATGCTTTTCATCAAACATTTCAGCTCAAAATAATTTAGGCATTGAAATGTCTGTTGAAGAAGCAAAAGTTTATCAAGAATATCTTGAAAATAAGAAAAATACAACGCTTCAATCAGATCCTCCACAAAATACTGTACGTACACCAGCAGAATGGGAAGAACATCAAGGAATTTTCATTGCTTGGGATACGCCAAATTTCTTTACTTATCCAGATATTTTAGCTTCGATTGTAGAACACGCACAAAAGGAAATGACGGTTTATATTATAACCAATAATTCTACAACAGTTACCAATACTTTAAACAGCAAAAACATTCCTTTAGATAATGTTGAATTTTTAGATTTCGATTTTAACTCAATTTGGATTAGAGATTATGGTCCTTGGACTGTTTACGAAGATGAAGTTGGAGATTTAGGAATTGTTGACTGGATTTACAATCGTCCTCGCCCACTCGATGATAAAGTTCCTTCACAAATTGCCGAAATGATGGATTTGCCATTTTATGAAACTGCTGGCGGTCAATACGACTTAGTGGGAACAGGTGGAAACTTTATGACAGATGGTTTAGGTCGTGGTTTTTCTTCTGATTTAATTATTGAAGAAAACCCACAAATGACGGTTGAAGATGTTTCTACAATCTTAGATTTATTTATGGGAATGGATGAATATGTAAGAATGGATATTTTACCCTATGATGGCATTCACCATATTGATATGCACATGAAATTATTGGATGAAGAAACAATTTTAATGGGCGAATATCCTGAAGGTGTTGCCGATGGACCACAAATTGAAGCAAACTTACAATATGTTTTAGACAATTTTCAATCGCCTTTTGGAACACCTTACAAAGTGGTTCGTATTCCTATGCCACCCGATCAATACAACGACTTCCCAGATGAAAACGGCTATTACAGAACATTTACCAATAGCGTTTTTGTAAATAAAACACTTTTAGTGCCTATTTACGAAGAACAATACGATACAACTGCTTTGCGTATTTATGAAGAAAACTTACCTGGCTACGATGTTATTGGCATTGATTGTAATGAAATAATTCCAGCAAGTGGCGCTTTGCATTGCATTACAAAAATGGTAGGTGTTGAAAATCCGCTTTGGATAGTTCACCAAGAACTACCAACACAAATTGATAATGACACTTACTATTCGGTTCAAGCACACATAAAGCATAATGCTGGAATTGAAACAGCAAGTGTTTATTTTAGAGAGCAAGGAACAGAAGAATGGCAAATTGCAGACTTAGCAGATACTGGCAATGATCAGTTTTTCGCAGCCATTCCTGCAATTGCCGATACAACTAATATTGAATATTACATTGAAGCAACTGCTACTTCTGGCAAAACGCTTAAAAGACCTTTAACTGCTCCAGAAGGATTTTTTAATTTCGATATTTACAGTAGCGAACCAGAAATTCCATCTAATAATTCGTATATAACAGAAAATAAAATTGAAGAAATTTACCCAAATCCTTCAAGAGATATTTCTGTTATTCCTATTACTTTAAGCGAACCACAAATTGTTATTGCTGAGGTTTATGATGTTTTAGGAAGAAAAGTAGAAACCCTATTTAATGATTTTATTGCTACCGATAGAAAAAATCTTTTTGTAGATACTTCAAACTATTTAAGCGGAGTTTACTTGGTAAATATTAAAACTGAAAATGAGGTATTGACTAGTAAGTTGATGGTGAAGTAAGATTATTAGTTATGGGGATATATGAAATAAATACACCTTTTGGTTAAAAGTAGAAAAGGTGTGTTTATTCGAAAGTTGTAGCCAATTAAAAAAGAAAACAGATTGTTGCAAATCATTCAAATTATAGCAATTTTACAAGGCATTTTTCTGGGATATGCCTTATTCAAAAGAAGGAAAGAGTATAGGATACCGACCTTTTGGT
>JAHDDA010000062.1:4201-10901 GCA_020629595.1 Chitinophagales bacterium | reverse complement strand
TAAAATTAGAGATATTAAAACTGAATCCAAAGGTAAAAATTTTGGAAAAAATAGCAAAAACTAAGCTATTAAAACCACTTATTTACCTAAAAAATTTCAGATAAATCCAAAGTATAGCTGCAAAAAATGCAATTACTTGAATTAGTCTTTGCTGTTTTTGATTCATTACATAAAATAATTACAATCCTAAAAGCACTTTATTTATTGCTTCAAAATTTGGTAAATCACCTGGGCTTTCCAAAACTTCTGCGTATTTAATTATACCTTCCTTATCTACAACAAATGCAGAACGTTTAGAAACTCCTTTCATTTCTCCAAAAGGAAAAACATCAAAAATAGCCTCATAGGCTCTAGATGCTTCTTTGTTAAAATCTGAAAGCAAATCAAAATTTATATTTTGTTGAGTCTTAAACTGTTCTAAAGTAAAACAGGAATCGACAGAAACGCCCAATACCGTTGCATCTGTATCATTATAAAAAGAAATATTATCTCTAATACTACACAACTCTTCGGTGCAAACACCTGTAAATGCTAAAGGAAAAAATAAAATTAAAACATTTTGTCCTTTCAAACTATTCAAGTCAACAAGTTCTTTATTTGTATTTAATAAAGAGAAATTTGGAGCAATATCACCAACTGAAATCATAATATATTTAAATTTAGAACACAAAAATAGCGTGATTTTCACTAAAAAAGCCAACACAGATACGAATAATACTTCAATAGACTTTTCAAAATAAAAAAAATGTCCTACATTTGCACTCCTTAAAATTACAACAAAATGTTTGCAATTGTAGAAGTTAGTGGTCACCAGTACAAAGTAGAGAGTGGTCAAGAGTTATATGTAAATCGTCTTCAAGGAGAAGAAGGAGATAGTTTTTCTATTGATAAAGTATTATTAGTAGGAGGAAGTGGAGCAACACAAATTGGTTCGCCAACAGTAAGTGGTGCAGTAGTTAAAGCATCAATAGTAGAGCACTGTAAAGGCGATAAAGTTATCGTTTTCCACAAAAAGCGTAGAAAAGGATATCGTAAGAAAAACGGACATAGAGACGCTTTAACAAAAATTAAAATAGACGCAATAGCGTAATATTGAAATTTGAACTTTTTTTGTTTCAAACTTTTAAAATTAATAAACTATGGCTCACAAGAAAGGAGTAGGTAGTACCGACAACGGAAGAGATAGTAACGCTAAAAGAAGAGGTGTTAAAATTTTTGGTGGTCAAAACGCCATAAATGGTAATATTATAGTTCGCCAAAAAGGAAACAAGTTTTGGGCTGGTGAAGGTGTAAGACAAGGTAAAGATTTTACACTTTATGCTGTTTCCGACGGTGTTGTTAACTTCACAACTAAAAGAAAAAATCGTACATACGTATCGGTAACTCCTGCGTAGTAGTACATTTTTTATTGAATATTTTGGTTAAATTAAAGATTTTTTAAAATTTATTTAACCAAAATATTGATTTTGTATTTTTAACTTTGAACTTATAAATCAAAATAAAAAAAATGAAAAAGATTTTCTTAATGCTTGCCACTGTTGGCGTAATAGGTTTAGGCTCTTGTGCTTCTGAAGGTGGAGAAAAAGCTGCAAAGGCTACCCCAAAGGTAGAAACTAAAACTCCAGCAACTGCTACTGCAGATGCGAAAAAAGCAGATGCAAAAAAAGTGGATGCTGTTGATCCTGATTTACCTAAAACTACTGTAGAATTTGATAAAACTACTGCTGACTTAGGAGATATGCAACAAGGAGATAAGAAAGGAGGAACATTCAAATTTACCAATACAGGTTCTGAACCATTAATTATTAGTTCAGCAAAAGGTTCTTGTGGATGTACTGTTCCAAAATGGCCTAAAGAGCCAATTGCACCAGGTGAATCTAGTGAAATTTCTTTCGAGTTTAACTCTAAAGGTAAAAAGAACAAGCAAACTAAAACTATTACTATTCAAGCTAATACAGATCCAAACCCAACACGTTTAACTGTAAAAGCTAATGTAATTGTACCAGAAGGTGCAGAAGATACTGCTGCTAAACCAACTGTGAAAGCTAAATAATTAGTATATTGTTTTTTACAAAAAATAAGAAAGGGAGGCATTAGCACTCCCTTTTTTTATTTTTTATATATTTATTTTACAAAAAAACTAAAGTAATATTTGCTAATAAAAACTATTACTTTAAATTTGTACTCCTTTTTTGCGGGTATGGTGGAATTGGTAGACACGCAAGATTTAGGATCTTGTGCCGCAAGGCGTGGGGGTTCGACTCCCTCTACCCGCACAACTTTCAAAACAGTAATCTACCAAATTGTAAATTACTGTTCTTCATTACATTCTTACCTAAATAAATTCAAGTGAATATTAATAGAGAAGTCCTTGCGGATTACCACGAAAAATTAACCGTTTCTTTATCTAAAAATGATTATTGGTCTAAAGTAAATGGAGCACTAAAAACATACGGTAAAAGAGCAAGCATAAAAGGTTTTCGTCCAGGGAAAGTTCCTGCTGGAATAATAAAGAAAATGTATGGTAACCAAATAATGAGTGAAGAAATCTTTAACTTTCTTTCTAGCTCGTTACAAGATTTCTTTAAAGAAGAAAACTTAGGAATTTTAGGAAATCCAATTGCAATTGTAGAAAACTGGCCTATTTTAGATATTAAATCTCCTACCGACTACGATTTTGAATACGAAATAGGCATAATGCCTGAATTTGAAGTAGCGATGTTAGAAAATGCTGAAACGGCATTTCCTATGTACAAAGTTTTAGCAACAGATGAAAACATTAACGAAGAGATTGCAAAACAACAGAAAAGACATGGCTCTTCTAATATGTTAGAAGAAGATGCAAATGTTGAAGAAGGCGATAGTGTTTGGTTCAAATTTGTAGAAATAATGCCAAAAAACGAGGATGGAGAAGGTAGAGAACCAATAATTAGAGAAAACCCTATTCCTACAGATATGCTTACCGAAAAAGGTAAAAAAGCTATATTAGGAATGGCTATTGGCGATAGTAAAAAAATTAATATTTTTGATTTAGTGGACAAACCTAAAGAGGAAGTTATTAAATTTATTTTACAAGCAACTGAGGAAGAGCAAGCTGATTTGAATGATAAATTTCAAATTGAAATATCAAAAATAACAAGAGTAACTCCGGCAGAATTAGATCAAGACTTTTTTGCTAAAGTTGTAGGTATTGGTGAAGCAGCTACTGAAGATGAGTTTAAAGCTAAAATTAAAGCACAAATTGAAGATGCAAATAACTACTATACAAAACAGCATTTGCATACAGAATTTGTTAATACTTTAATGGAGACAACAGAAATCACATTGCCTATTTCTTTCCTAGAAAAGTTCTTTGTTATTAATCAAAAAGAACCTATGCCAGAAGATAAATTCAATGTACAATTTCCTCAATACATACAGGCTACTAAATGGAATCTAATTCGTAACAAAATTGCTACAGATAATGAATTAAAAGTTGAGCAAGAAGAATTAGACGGCTACATTTATAGCGATGTGCAAAGACAACTAATGCAATATGCACCGCAATTAATGGGAAATCCTGAAATGATGGAAGGTTTTGTTCAAAATATGAAAAAAGATAAGCAGTATGTTGAAGAAGCTTTTTTACGAATTTTGGACGACAAAATTTTTGCAACACTAGAAGAGAAAGTAACTGTTGATGAGCAAGAAGTAACGGCTCCTGAATATGAAGCAATTGTAAAAGCTGCCAACGAAAAAGCCAGAGCCTCAAGAGAACAAGAAGAGTTAATTTCAGATGCAATTACTATTGATACAACTGAAGAAGTTAAACCTGACAAGTTAAACAAAATAGAAGGAATAGGTCCTAAAATTGCAAGTGTGTTAATTGATGCAGGTATAAAAACTTTTAATGATTTAGCAAACTCAAATGTAGAAAAATTAAAAGAAATTTTAGCTGAAAATAAACTTGCAAGACACATACCTGATACTTGGCCTCAACAAGCAAAATTAGCTGCTGAAGGCAAATGGGATGAATTAAAAGTTTTACAAGATGAACTTGATGGCGGAAAAGTAGTTAAGTAAACTGTTAAAAATTCTATAACACCAATTCATATATTTAAAGATACTGAACTTTTTTAGCTTAAATTTACTTTTTAGTTTATGCTTCGTATGAAGCAAAATTAAAATTGTTTAAACACTTAAAAACAAATAAACTTTATGTTTAATAGTCAAGAATTTAGAAAATATGCTGTAAAAGACAGAGGTTTAGGAGGCATTCATATTGATAAATACATTGATAGTATGAATGGTGGTACTTTAAACCTTCCAACAGCGTTTACACCAGCTATTATTGAAGAAAGAAAACTAAACATTGCTCAAATGGATGTTTTCTCTAGATTAATGATGGACAGAATTATCTTTTTTGGTGTTCCTGTTACTGATTATACGGCAAATGTTGTGCAGGCACAATTACTATTTTTAGAATCTGTTGATCCCAATAGTGATGTATCAATGTATATTAACAGCCCCGGAGGCTCTGTTATTGCTGGTTTAGGAATTTATGATACAATGCAGTATATAGCTCCAGATGTAGCAACAATTTGTACTGGTTTAGCAGCTTCATTTGGTGCGGTTTTATTAGCTGCAGGAACTGCAGGAAAACGTTCTTGCCTAAAGCACAGCCGTATTATGATACACCAACCGTTAGGAGGTATGCAAGGACAAGTAAGCGATATGGAAATTTCTTATCAACTTATTAAGAAAATGCAGAAAGAGTTGTATGAAATTTTTGTAAAACATACAGGGCAACCATACGAAAAAATTGAAGCCGATTCTGATAGAGATTATTGGATGCAAGGCGTAGAAGCAAAGGAATATGGTTTAGTAGATGAAGTATTAGAAAGAAAATCATAAATACATCATTTAAAAATTCAAGTTTATATATTCAATATTTAAACATTAGAGCCTTTTCAATATTTGAAAAGGCTCTTTTATTACTTGAAAGTATTAACTTTGAAGTCGCTTATTAGAGTAATATTACTTTCCGATTAAATAACTTACACATTTAATAATGCTAATGAAACAAAGTTGTACTTTTTGTGGTAGAAGAAAAGATGAAGTTTTAATTCTGATTGCTGGAAATGATGGCTATATCTGCGAAAATTGTGTAGAACAAGCTCAAGAAATAATAGAGGAAGAATTAGGATTTGGGAAAAAACAATTTTTCTTTGATACACCCAAAATGCTTAAACCTAAGCACCTAAAAGAATTTTTAGATCAATATGTAATTGGTCAAGATGAGGCAAAAAAAGCATTATCCGTTGCGGTTTACAATCACTATAAAAGATTAAATCAAAACGATGACGATGATGTGGAAATTGAAAAATCTAACATTGTTTTTGTAGGTAGAACAGGAACTGGAAAAACATTATTGGCAAAATCAATCGCTAAATATTTAAAAGTTCCTTTTACCATAGTTGATGCTACCGTTTTTACCGAAGCTGGCTATGTAGGTGAAGATGTAGAAAGTATTTTATCAAGGCTATTACAGGTTTGTAGCTACGATGTTGAAGCCGCACAAAAAGGAATAATTTATATAGATGAAATTGACAAAATTGCACGTAAAAGCGACAATCCATCTATAACAAGAGATGTTTCGGGCGAAGGTGTGCAACAAGCAATGCTTAAACTATTGGAAGGAACTGAGGTTCTTGTACCACCACAAGGAGGTAGAAAACACCCCGATGCGAAAATGATAAAATTAAATACCTCCAATATTTTATTTATTTGTGGTGGAGCTTTTGATGGCATTGAAAGAACAATAGCACAGCGTTTAAAAACAAATATTATTGGTTTTGGCGTAAACAGAGGCGAAAATGCTGTTGATAAAGAGCAACTTTTAGAATATGTAAATCCACAAGATTTAAAAGGCTTTGGTCTTATTCCAGAATTAATAGGACGTTTACCAGTAGTAACCTATTTAAAACCACTAGACCGTAATGCACTAAAAAGAATTTTGACTGAACCACGTAACGCTTTAGTAAAGCAATACCAAAAACTATTTGCCATAGAAGGTATAAGATTACAGTTTGAGGCATCGGCAGTTGACTATATAGTTGACCAAGCCATTAAATTTGGCTTAGGTGCAAGAGGATTACGTTCTATTTGCGAAGCTATTTTAACCGATGCTATGTACGAACTTCCCTCTGAAGAAGGTATAAAAGAATTTATAATTGACCACAACTATTGTGAACAAAAAATAAGCCATTCAAAATTACAACGATTGAAAAAGGCTTCATAAATTCTTGTAAAATCGCACTAAATTCTCAAACAAAAAGACATCTTTTTTAAAAAATTGATGTCTTTTTTAACTTTAGATACTTCTGTTTATCAAACAAACAATTAAATTTGCGAATATTCGCTAATAGCGAGTTTTCACTTTTATTAAATTTTACAAAATGTTAGACACAATATTAGATCAAATTAAAGAAAGAGCAGGAGCTGCTTCAGCTTTAGGTAAAACTTTAAAATTCGATTTCGGAGATGTAGGAAAAGTTTTTATTGACGGAACTGGTGATAGTAATGAAGTTTCAACAGATGACAATGAAGCAGATTGTACTATTGGCTTAACAGCAGAAAATATGCAAAAATTAATGGAAGGCGACCTTAATCCAATGATGGCTTTTATGAGTGGGAAATTAAAAGTTGATGGCGATATGGG
>JAHDDA010000062.1:0-4101 GCA_020629595.1 Chitinophagales bacterium | reverse complement strand
AAATCTATTTCTATTAATCATCTCCTAACTTCAAAACAGCTAAAAACGCCTGCTGTGGCACTTCTACATTTCCTACCTGACGCATACGTTTTTTACCTTTTTTCTGCTTTTCTAAAAGTTTACGCTTACGAGAAATATCACCACCATAACATTTTGCTGTTACATCTTTTCGTAATGCCGAAAGGGTTTCACGTGCAATAATTTTTGAGCCTACCGCTGCTTGAATAGCAATCATAAACTGCTGACGATTTAGTAATTCACGCAACTTTTTACATAATTTTCTACCGAAATAATGAGCTTTACTTCTGTGAATTAAGCAAGAAAGTGCATCTACTGGCTCGCCATTCAAACGAATATCCATTTTTACCAAATCACCTGCTTGATAGCCTGTAATATGATAATCAAAAGAGGCATAACCTTTTGAAATAGACTTTAATCGGTCATAAAAATCAAATACAATTTCTGCCAAAGGCATATCAAATGATAATTCAACACGAGTTTCTGATAAATAAACCTGATTGGTTAAAATTCCTCGTTTTTCAATGCACAATTTCATTATTCCACCAATAAAATCTGGCTTTGTAATTATTTGTGCTTTTATATAAGGTTCTTCTACCCTATTAATGGTACTTGGGTCGGGTAAATCTGATGGGTTATTGACAACTATAAAATCGCCATTGGTTTTGTAACAATGATACGTTACCTGCGGAACGGTGGTAATTACGGCTTGGTCAAATTCTCTATCAAGGCGTTCTTGAATAATTTCTAAGTGCAACATTCCTAAGAAACCACAACGGAAACCAAAACCAAGTGCTGCCGAAGTTTCTGGTTCAAAGGTTAACGAGGCATCGTTTAATTGTAATTTATCTAAAGAATCACGAAGGTCTTCAAAATCATCTGATTCTATTGGGTAAATTCCTGCAAAAACCATTGGTTTTACATCTTCAAAACCTTGTACTACTTCAGCAGTAGGGTTTTCAGAAAGTGTAATTGTATCGCCTACTTTTACTTCTTTCGATTGCTTAATTCCACAAATTAAATAACCAACATCACCAGCCGAAACGGTTTTGCGTGCTTCCATATCCATTCGTAAAATTCCAATTTCATCGGCATTATATTTATTGCCAGTATTCATAAATTGAATTTTATCGCCTTTATTCAATTGTCCATTAAAAATACGGAAATAAGCAATTACACCACGAAATGGGTTAAACATTGAATCGAAAATAAGTGCCTGTAAAGGTGCATCTTTATCACCTTCGGGTGCTGGTACTCGTTTTACAATAGCATCTAAAACGGTATCTAAACCAAAGCCAGTTTTACCCGATGCTTCCAAAATTTCTTCCCTTTCGCAACCAATAAGGTCAATAATTTGGTCGGCAACTTCTTCAATCATTGCTCCGTCCATATCTACCTTATTGATAATTGGAATTATTTCTAAATCCTGCTCAATGGCTAAATATAAATTTGAAATAGTTTGGGCTTGAATACCTTGCGTAGCATCTACCAACAATAAAGCTCCTTCGCACGAACCAATTGAACGGGATACTTCATAAGAGAAATCAACGTGACCAGGTGTATCAATTAAATTAAAAACATAATCTTTTCCATCGGTATGTTTATAATCCATTTGAATAGCGTGGCTCTTAATAGTTATTCCACGTTCACGTTCTATATCCATATCATCAAGAGTCTGTTGTTGCAAATCTCTTTCCGAAACTACCTGTGTTATCTCTAAAAGTCTATCGGCAAGAGTGCTTTTGCCATGATCAATATGGGCTATTATACAAAAATTCCTATAATTCTTCATCGAACTGCAAAGTTATTGTATTAAAGTTGTTGTTACAGAATTAATAACAAGTTTAAGGCTTGTATGTTGAATATTTTAAACCTAAAAAGCGTTATTACATCAAAGCAGAAACTTTCAAATTAAAATTACAGGCTGTTTCTCTCCAAAATCTGTAAATTTTTTCACTCATTAAAAGACCAAGTTATGAGAAAATTATTTTTGAGAACTATGTTGATTTCTATTTTTACAATGGGAACAGTTTATTATGCAAATGCAACAAGTTGTGAACCTTCAACTGAAATGCTTGAAACCACAAATGATTATATTCATAATATTAATTTTAAAGAATACAAAAGTTTGAATGCTGCTCTAAAATCTGCATCGAAACAAGATAAAATGTTGATGCTGATGTTTTCTGCTGATTGGTGTGCTCCTTGCAACTATATGAAAGAATATGTTTTTACCAACAAGCAAATTAGCGAATTTTATAATGCCAATTTTGTAAGCGTTTATTTAGATGCCGATAAAAACAAGCAATTTATTGAGCAAGTGCGTGAGCAAGTGGGTAATGTAAATGCCTTACCTTCATTTTTATTCTTCGATAAAGATAAATATTTTGTTTATCACTTTGAGGGAAGTCAAACTACTAGTGATTTTCTAAAAAAAGGACATCGTGCTTTAGAAGAACAAGGTTATGCCATTAACACAGGTAATGAAAATTCAAACGGTTCTTCAAATAACGATGGTGCTTTGGGTAAGTTTTGGAATAAAGTAAAAGGAATTTTAAAGCTGTAATTTTATTGAATTTAAAAAACAATTTTTCAATGATTTGGAACTTTTTTTTTAAAACTACGATTGTTTAAAGTACCAATCAAAATGAAAAAAAATGTTTGACCAACAAGTAAGTATAGATTTGAGTTTAAATAATCTATTACCCAATTTACAAGCTGAAGAGAGGCTTTTTGTGAAAGAGATTACTGCTGATTTAAGTTGTGAAGAGTTAGAAGATTTTGCAGTATTGTATAGCCAAGAACGAAAATCTTATTCTGCAATGCTTATTTTATCTTTATTTGGTTTTTTAGGATTAGCAGGTTTACAGCGTTTTTATGTAAAGCAATATTTTTTAGGTGTAATTTACCTAATTACAATAGGTTTTGGCTATGTAGGAACCATTTATGATACTGTTACTTATAAACGTAGAACCAACCAGTATAATTATAAAGTTGCATTGAAGTGTAAAAAAATAGCTGAACACTTCTAATTGGTAAAAAATCAAAATTCTCAACAATTCTAATTATTCAAGCCTTATTTTTGTAGTTGTAAAAATGCTTGTAAATGAGAACAATAAGAATTAGAGATGCTATTCGTGAGGCAATGAGTGAAGAAATGCGTAGAGATGAACGTGTTTTCTTAATGGGCGAAGAAGTTGCCGAATACAATGGAGCTTATAAGGTTAGTCAAGGAATGTTGGACGAATTTGGTCCAAAAAGAATAATTGATACACCAATTGCCGAATTGGGTTTTGCTGGAATTGGCGTTGGAGCTGCAATGAATGGATTACGTCCTATTGTTGAGTTTATGACTTGGAACTTTGCACTTTTGGCTACTGACCAAATTATTAATTCGGCAGCAAAAATGTTGCAGATGTCTGGTGGGCATTTAAGTTGCCCAATTGTGTTTAGAGGACCAAATGGTTCGGCAGGACAATTGGGAGCAACACACTCTTGTAATTACGAGGCAATGTATGCCAATATTCCAGGTTTAAAAGTTATTTCTATTTCAAATCCTTACGATGCTAAAGGTTTAATGAAATCTGCTATTCGTGATGACGATCCTGTTGTTTTTATGGAATCGGAAGTAGCTTATTCAGATATGGGCGAAGTACCTGAAGAAGAATATTTAATTCCAATAGGACTTGCCGATGTAAAACGTGAAGGAACTGATGTTACTTTGGTTTCTTTCAATAAATCAATGAAAATAGCTTTTGAAGCTGCCGATGAATTGGCAAAAGAAGGCATTAGTGCCGAAGTAATTGATTTACGTACCATTCGCCCAATGGATTACCATACGGTTGTAGAGTCGGTAAAGAAAACAAACAGATTAATTATTATTGAAGAAACCCCACCAGTTTGTGGAGTGGCTTCTGAATTAGGTTATTCGGTTCAGCGTTTGGCTTTCGATTATTTAGATGCTCCAATTGTACGTATTAATGGAACAGATACGCCAGTAGCTTATGCACCAACTTTGGTGGCAGCTTATTTACCTAAAGTTACCGAAGTAGTAAAAGCTGCTAAGGAAATTATGTATGTGAA
>JAHDDA010000061.1:10055-11119 GCA_020629595.1 Chitinophagales bacterium | reverse complement strand
ACAGAAACCCCAACTACGGCAATTCTTTTTCCGTTTACATTATAACTTAAATTGGCATCGAAACCTTTTAAAGAATTAGTATAGTTTAAATAAGCATTAATAATGTAAGGCGATTGTCCAAACATTTGGCGTGTATTTCCTACTGGTTCTTCACCTTCTCTTAACTTATTATTTCTTCCATCAATTTCTTGTTGTGTCATTGTTACCGAAGTTGACACTAAAGTTACGTTTGCTCCTGCCGATAAATTTGATAACCTTTCATTGATAAAACCAAAGTTTTTACGTACTTCAAATTCTGCTCCAAGCATATTGGCTTCATCTGTGTTTCTTGCTTTTACCTCATTGGCAGCTAAAGCGTTTGTAACCATTTCTATTGGATTTGAAAAATACTTATAAAAACCACTTACTGAAAACATTTCGTTTTTACCATAAAAATATTCCCAACGTAAATCTGCATTATAAATATCTGTTTGAACCAAAAATATATTTCCAATAAAAGTATTATTTGACAAACGATCAATGATTTGTGCAAACGATTTTTCTCTAAATGAAGGACGAGCAACTGTTTTGTATAAAGAAGCTCTTAAATTCATTGATTCGTTAATATTATAAATTCCGTTTAAAGAAGGAAGGAACTTTAATCGCTTTGAATCTTCAATGTCATTTTCATCAATATCATCAATCATTGAAGCCAATTCTTTTAAATCATCTGTGTTGTATAATTGTATATTATTAACTTCAAAACCATTACCAACAGTTGGCGGAGCTTGTCCTGTATATAAATGACTTACATTTTCAAGTCTTAAACCAAATATTGTTTTAAATTTTTCAGAAAATCTAAGCTCAGACATTGCATAAGCTCCAAAAATATTAATTTTTGACTTGTAATTATTAGAAGGTTGTGGTGTAAAAATATCGAGGTGTGTTCCTACTGTGTTGTTAGCAGACCACATATTTTCATTTTCTAAAAGGAAATTAGGATTTCCTGTAAAATTGAATTGAGAAGCACTTTGAACATTGAAATTATAATTCAAAAATTCAAAAGTTCTTGATTTATAAGTATT
>JAHDDA010000061.1:8568-9955 GCA_020629595.1 Chitinophagales bacterium | reverse complement strand
CCTAATTTATGTTTTCCACTTAAACCAATATAATTTACAGCACGTTGGTTAAACTCAATATTAGTTTTATCTTTCGAATCGGTAGCATCTAATACAATATCATGCACTTGTAATGAAGCCGATTTTTGTGCATTTTGTAAACGCATTACATTTAAAGAAACTTTGTGTTTTTTAGCTTTTAATGCTAAACCGCCATAAACAGACCATTGATAATTTTTCTGATAATTATCAGCGGTTGTTAATACATCTGCTTCAAATTCATAATTATCTAAATCACGATTGTAATTATAAATATTGGTAGAAACATCTAAGTTTGTTTGTGAGCTTTTTGAGTAATTAAAAGCAAGGTTATATCCAATAGCAATTTTTTCTTTAGTAATTTGATTTCCACCAGCAACAGACATTCCCCAATCTAAAAAATTGTTTTGTTTAGATTCTGCAATTTCTTTATCAAAGCTTTTAGAAAGGGTTTCTAATCTTGTATCATTCAATGATTCATCTGGAATACTAATATTTGAAGCAAAAGGTAAATCTCTTGTGCCATCATCAAACCCGAAGGCATCAGTTTTTCCGCCATCATACAAATAAAAATCTTTGAAGTGCGTATTTGGACGATAAGTTGTACTTATTGAAGCAGAAAAAGTAGCCTCTTCAGGAAAATCTTTAGTTGAAACATCTACTAAACCACCTGTAAAATCGCCCGTTAAATCTGGAGTAAATGTTTTGTAAACAACAATATTATCTAACAAATTTGAAGGAAAAATATCCATTTGAAGATTATTCCTCTCTGGATCTAAACCAGGAATATCCATCCCGTTTAAAATAGTTTTTGTATATCTATCGCCCAAACCACGCACATAAACGTGCTTTCCACCTTCAACCGAAACACCCGTTACTCTTTTGATAGCTGCAGCTGCATTTCCGTCACCAGCTCTTTTAAAAGTTTGTGCCGAAATTCCATCTACTACTTTATCTGATTTTATTCGCAATTTATCAACTGCTGCTTCACTAGCTCTATTAGCTTTTGCAACAATAACAACCTCTTCAACGCCTATTGATTCTTCAACCATATCGGCGTTTACAATTGTTACTTCATTAGGTTTTACTTCTACATCTGCCACTTTATAAATTGCGTAGGAAATGTAACTAAAAACCAATGTATGTTTACCTGGCTCAACATTAAAGCTGTAATTTCCGTCTAAATCTGTTGAAGCACCAATAGTTGTACCTTCAATTTGAACTGCTACCCCGATTAAAGGTTCATTGTATTCTTTATCAATCACAGTTCCTCTAATTGTTCCGTTTTGAGCAATTAAGTTAATTGAGAAAAGTACGAAAAGAATATAAATAAAGGGTTTTAATAAGTAATTCATTGGTAATAAGTTAA
>JAHDDA010000061.1:0-8468 GCA_020629595.1 Chitinophagales bacterium | reverse complement strand
TGAGCAGCCCAAGTCCAATCAAAAACAGAAGTATCAGCACCAACACCAGATGCTTGATTGTCTTCGGTTGCTTGTGTTTCTAAAGCTGTAATGTCTAAGTTGGCTTCACAGGTTTCATCGCCAGTATAAGCTGTTGCAATAATTCCTTCTCCAACTAATTCATTTCCAGAAATAGTTAATGTTCCAGTATTGTAGTTTGAATGAGCATCTGCTTCTTCTACACAATTATCATTGTAACTTGCTTTTACTTTTAAGTTTGTGGCAAATGATTCAATAGAGATTGAAGTTAAAGTTCCTTGTGCTTTTGATTTTAAATCACCTGCTGAACCAGAAGCACCATCATTCATAATTGTTCCATTCATTAAGGTAAATAAGCCATCTACATAAGTTGAACCTTCAGGTCCATCAATTTCTAAAGCTTCATCACCTTCTGATCCTTGAATTACAACAAAGTTGTCAATCGTGCCAGAATAGTTTTGGTCTAAATCAATGGCATCATCTCCTTGATAAGCTACTAAAGCATTCTTTATATTAACCGTTCCACCAAAACATTCAATACCATCATCAAGATTACCCATAACTTCAACATTGGTAATTGTTGTACCTGCACCAACACCGCCTAAAGTAATGCCGTTGATTTCGTTATCATCACCAATAGAAACACCACCATGACGAACAGAAACGTAATTGATTATACCTGAATTATCTTCAGCATCTAATCCACCATACAATCCATTTCCTCCATCAGCAACAATTCCTTCTATATTACCTTCGGTATCTGTATTTTTTACTGAAGAAGGAGCATTTCCTAAAACAATTAATCCACCCCATTTAGAATTGTCTGTTTCATCTAAATTAGTTCCTGATAATTCTCCAACTTGAATATTGTCTAATTCAGAAGTCATAATTATAGGCTGTTGTGCTGTTCCATTAGCCATAATTTTAGAACCACGAGTAATGATTAAAGCTGAGGCATTTGTTTCTTGACCTTGAGCAAACTTCAAAATTGCACCTGGTTCAATAGTTAAAGTTGCCCCATCAGTTACAAAAACGTACCCTTCTATATTATGAATTGCATTACCAGCTAAAGTTCTATCACCTGAAATATTTCCGCTTATAGTTTCACCAGCATTAATAGCTATTTCAGAACAATCTGAACCAGTCCAACCTTCGGGACAATCACAAGTACCATCTACACAAGTACCACCATTGTTACAAACTATATTTTCACACTCATCTGTACAAGAAGAAAAAGTTAATGCCACTCCTAAAGCTAACATTGAGAATAATCTTAATTTCATTTTTTTTAAATTTGAAAAATTATCAATCTTGATTTCTATGCAAATTAAAATTGTAGATGTTAAACTGGTATTTGAATAATATTAAGAAAAGTTTATAATGCTTTTGCTAATATTAACTCTATGTTTCTAAATTTTACTAACTTTAATTTTAGATTATTCATTTATTAAGAAACTATTCCTTAAACCATTGTAGGTCGTAATTTTCAGCTTAACATTAAAAAAAATATATGAAAACTATTATAGGAATTTTAATTGCTGGTATTTCAATATTTTTAATTGTTCTTTTAAATAATCCATTAGAAGTAGGCAATATAAATATTCCTGCTTTGGGGCAGTTTTTAAACCCATTTACAGGCTATTTAGCCAATGTGGAAACTAATAATTTTGAATTTAATAAAGCCATAAACATAAATTCTTTAAAAGAAGAGGTTAATGTAAAATATGATGAAAGGAGAGTTCCGCATATTTTTGCTAACAACCTAAAAGATGCAGTAACAGTACAAGGTTTTGTTTTAGCCCAAGAACGCTTATGGCAAATGGAATTTATTACTTATGCAGCTGGTGGAAGAGTTTCTGAAATTTTAGGAAAAGGGAAAAATGACATTTACCTAAATTTTGATAAAACACAGAGAAGGTTGGGAATGGTTTATGGTGCTGAAAACTCCCTAAACGAATGGAAAAAAGACGCAGAATCTTACGATATACTTTTGGCTTACACTGAGGGCGTTAATGCATACATTAATTCTTTAGAAGAAAAAGACTACCCAATTGAATATAAATTAATGGGCTACGAACCAGAGGCTTGGAGTCCTTTAAAAACAGCCTTATTATTAAAATATATGAGCAACTCGCTATGTGGAAAGTCTGAAGATGTATTAAAAACTAACACAAGAACGCACTTAGGCACAGACTTATTTAACGAACTATTTCCAGAATGGTTCGATAGGCAGTCTCCTATTATTCCAGATACAATCTTCAATTTTGTTCACGAAGATTCTTTAAAAAAGGAAACTGTTGAAATTCCTAACGAATATTTCTCTCCATCTCCAGAGTGGCAACCATCAAAACATATTGGTAGCAATAACTGGGCAGTTTCAGCACAAAAAACAGCAAATGGAAAACCTATCTTATGTAACGATCCACATTTACCTTTAAATCTTCCTTCAATTTGGTATGAATTACAGATACATTTACCAAATAACAACGTTTATGGAGTCTGCTTACCTGGCGCACCTGGAATTATAATAGGTTTCAATGAAAATATTTCGTGGGGTGTAACCAATGTTTCTTGGGATGTTAAAGATTGGTTTACAATTGATTTTGAAAATGAAAGGCGAGAAAAATATAAATTAGATGGCAAATATATTCCTGTTGATTATAGAGTTGAAGAAATAAAAATTAAAAATTCTCCTACATTCTTTGATACAGTAAAATACACTAATTGGGGACCTGTAGTTTATGATAATACTAACCACCCTTATGGAGGAATGGCTTTAAAATGGTTGGCTCATTTACCTACAAATGATATTCAGTCCTTTTTAAAACTTAATAAGGCAAAAAACTATAACGATTATAGAGAAGCTCTCTCTTATTACGCTTGCCCTGCTCAAAACTTCGTATTTGCAAGCAAAGAAAACGATATTGCACTTACGGTTGCGGGTAATTTACCAAAGCGAAGAAACCAGCAAGGACGATTTGTACAAGATGGCTCAATATCAACTAACGATTGGAGTGGCTTTATTCCATTTGAACAAAATCCGAATACCAAAAATCCAACACAAGGATTTATAGGTTCGGCAAATCAACATTCTACGTATCCCAGTTACCCATATTACTACATAGGTCATTTTGAAGAATACAGAGGAAGAAGACTAAATGAAGAATTAACAAGAATGAACAATATAAAGCCTAAAGATTTAATGGCTTTGCAACTAGATAATTACAGTAAAAAAGCTGAAGATTATGTAAAAGTTCTTTTAAAACTATTAAAAAGAACCAAACTAAATTCCAATGAACTTGAAAACATAAAACTGCTTGAAAATTGGGATTTCAGTTTTGATGCCGATAAAGTTGCACCAAGTTTATTTGAATTCTGGTGTAGTGAACTAACTAACTTAGTTTGGCAAAATTTAATTCCTGATGGTTCGGTAAATGGTATGTTTTCTAGTAGAATTAGCCCAGATGTGAGTATGATTTGGCCCGAAGAAAATGTTCTTCGAGAAATGATAGAACATAAACCCAATCACAAAATATTTGATGATTTAACAACACCCAATATCGAAACTGCAAGCGATAAAGTTTCACAAGCCTACAAACAAGCCTGTTCTTTGTTGGAAAAAGAAGAAAGTAAATTGTGGCGAGATGTTAAACACACTTCGGTTATGCATTTAGCAAGATTAGATGCGTTTAGTAGGAAAAATCAAAATATTGGTGGTCATGGTTCGGCGTTAAATGCCTGTACTCCACTTGATGGTCCTTCTTGGCGAATGGTTGTTGAACTTGGAGACAAAATCAACGCTTGGGGTGTTTTCCCTGGTGGACAATCTGGCAATCCTTCAAGTAAGTTTTATGATAATATGTTGGATAAATGGGCAAAAGGTGAATATTATGAACTATTTTTTATGAAAAACGAAAATGATAATAGAAAGGAAACCTTATTTATTCAAAATTTTAAAAAGTAATAACACAAAATATTTAGCTGAATAAACACAAATAATTTTAATAGATATGACTTGGTTTTTAAACTTAATAATATTAATAATCACAGCAGGAATTACAACTTACTTGACTAATACTTGGTGGGTAGGCATTGTTATTTGCTTTATACTTTCTCTTGTTATAAAACCCAAAGCATCGTTTTTATTCGGTTTTTTGGCAATTTTTATACTCTGGTTTGGGTTAAGTTTTTATTTCAATTACCAAAACGATAATAAATTGGCTAGTGCAATTGCAGAAATTTTACCATTAGGTGGTAATTCTTTATTGCTAATTCTTTTTTCAAGCCTAATTGGTGCTTTACCTGCTGGTTTTGCATCTTGGAGTGGCAGTATTCTTAGAAAAACTTAAAGAAAAACTAGCTACTAAAAAAGCAAAAACTTAACACTAAGAATTTATCTTTGCACTCGTTATGAGTAAACCAGATTTTAAAAAGATAATTGCTCACTGTAAAGAGTACGGATACATATTCCAATCATCGGAAATTTATGATGGATTAAGTGCCGTTTACGATTATGGTCCTTATGGTTCTGAGCTGAAAAAAAACATTAAAGATTATTGGTGGACAGCAATGGTGCACATGCAAGAAAACATTGTTGGTTTAGATTCTGCCATTTTTATGCATCCAAGCATTTGGAAAGCATCAGGACACGTTGATGCCTTTAACGATCCTTTAGTAGATAATAAAGATTCAAAAAAACGTTATCGTGCCGACGTTTTAATTGAAGATTATATTGCCAATAAAGTAGATAAGAAAATTGACAAAGAAATTACCAAAGCGGCTAAACGTTTTGGTGATGCTTTTGACGAGGCAGAATTTAGACGCACCAATGGTAGAGTTTTACAATATCAAGAAAAGAAAGATAAAATTTTAGAACGTTTCACTTCGGCTATGAGTAATAACGATATGGCTGAAATGAAGCAAATTATCGAAGATTTAGAAATTGCTTGCCCTGAAAGTGGTTCTAAAAATTGGACGGATGTACGCCAATTTAACCTTATGTTTTCAACGCAAATGGGAGCAGTTGCCGATGGTTCAAGTAAAATATATTTACGACCAGAAACAGCACAAGGTATTTTTGTTAATTTCTTGAATGTACAAAAAACCACCCGTCAAAAATTACCGTTTGGTATTGCACAAATTGGAAAGGCTTTTCGTAACGAAATTGTAGCTCGACAATTTATTTTCCGTATGCGAGAATTTGAACAAATGGAAATGCAGTTTTTTGTACCACCAGGAACAGAAATGGAATGGTACGAGCATTGGAAAACAAAGCGTATGCAATGGCATAGAGCTGTTTTACCAGAAGAAAAATTAAAGTTCCACGACCACGAAAACTTAGCACATTATGCTAATGCGGCTTTAGATATTGAGTTTGAATTTCCTTTTGGTTTTAAAGAGTTAGAAGGTATTCATTCTAGAACAGATTTTGATTTAGGAGCTCATCAAGAACTTTCTGGTAAAAAATTACAGTATTTCGATCCAGAACGCAATGAAAGTTATGTGCCTTTTGTGGTGGAAACTTCAATTGGTGTAGATAGAATGTTCTTAACTATTATGACCAACGGTTTAATGGACGAAGAAGTTCCTGATTCTAAGGGTGGAAAATCTATAAGAACTGTTTTAAAAATTCATCCAGCTTTAGCACCAGTTAAATTGGCTATTTTACCATTGTTGAAAAACAAACCTGATTTAACAGAAAAAGCAAGAAAAATATTTAACGATTTAAGATTGGACTTCAATTGTCAGTACGATGAAAAAGACGCTATTGGCAAAAGATATAGAAGACAAGACGCTATTGGTACACCTTTTTGTGTAACTATAGACTTCGATACACTTGAAGACGAAACTGTAACATTAAGAGACAGAGATACAATGGAGCAAATTCGTATTCCAATTTCAGAAATAAAGCAAAGAATAGCTGATAAAACTGATTGGAGAAACCTTCTTTCTGACTTTTAAGAAATTGTTATTTTGATATTCAGTTCTTAATACAGTTTAGAATGCTAAATATCAAAAGCCAAGTTGAAAGTTTCAGCTTGGCTTTTTTGTTTTATATTTGAAGTAAAGATTTTGGAATGCTAGATTATAACGCTGAAAATATATTTGAAACAATAATGGCAATGCCCAATGCACCCAATATTATTCAAAAAGTTCAGGATAAACTTGAAGAAGAAAAGCAAAAAAGAACTGAATTTTACAACGATATTACTGAACAGCAAAAAGCTGAATTTATAAATGGTGAAATTGTAATTCATTCGCCAGTAAAAAAACGCCACACAGATGTAGAAAGAAGGTTATTTACATTAATTTCTTTATTGTTTAGTAAAATTCAGAAGGGTTTTTTAGGATACGAGAAAAACTTAATAAAATTAACTCGTAACGATTATGAACCAGATATTTGCTACTTTAAAGAAGAGAAATCGAAAGACTTCAAAGATGATGAAATGTTTTTTCCTGCACCAGATTTTGTTGTAGAAATTCTTTCACCAAGTATAGCCAAAAACGATAGAGGTATTAAATTTCAAGATTATGAAACCCACAAAGTTCAAGAATATTGGATTATTGACCCTGATAAAGAAATTTTAGAAATTTACCATTTGAATGGTAAAGGCAAGTATGAACTATTTCTTAAATCTGGAACGGGCATAGCCACAAGTAACGTAATAAGCGGGTTTACTGTAAATATTCGTGCAATTTTTGATGATGCTGAGAATACAAAAGAATTGCAAAAAATAATCAATTCTTAAACTATATTGCAGCAATACCTGGCAATTCTTTCCCCTCAAAAAACTCTAGCATAGCCCCACCACCAGTTGAAACATAACTTACTTTATCTTGCAAATCAAACTTTTTTATTGCCGCTACTGAATCGCCACCCCCAATTAATGAAAAAGCACCATTTTTAGTGGCTTTAGCAACAGCCATAGCAATAGATTTTGTTCCTTTCTGAAAGCTCGACATCTCAAAAACACCCATTGGACCATTCCAAAGAATAGTTTTAGAATTTGATATGACTTCTGAAAATGTATTAATTGCTTTTTCTCCAATATCTAAGCCCATAAAACCATCTTCAATTTCGTTACTATTTGCCAATTTAGTGTTCGCATCATTTGAAAAATTGTCAGCACAAACACTATCTGTGGGCAATATTATTTTGGTGTTATTTTGTTCAGCTATTTCTATTAATTCATTGGCTAAATCTAACTTATCTTCCTCGCACAAAGAATTGCCAATATTTCCACCTTGAGCCTTATAAAATGTATATGCCATACCACCGCCAATTATAATATTATCGGCAACTGGTATTAAATTTTTAATTATCTCAATTTTATCAGAAACTTTTGCACCACCTAAAATAGCTGTAAATGGGTGTTCAGCACTTTTAAGAACCTTGTTTGCATTTTCTACCTCAGCAGACATTAATAAACCAAAAGAACGCTTCTCTTTATCAAAAAACTGAGCAATAACCGATGTTGAAGCGTGAGCTCTGTGAGCTGTTCCGAAAGCATCATTTATGTAAAAATCTACTCCAATTCCTGCAAGTTCTTTCGCAAAAGCTATATCTCCTTTCTTTTCTTCTGGGTAAAATCTCAGATTTTCTAAGAGTAGAATTTCACCAGCTTTTAAATTAGCAACTTTATGTTTTACATCAATGCCTATACAATCGTCAACAAAAGCAACTTTTTGTTTCAATTGGCTTTCTAATTCAGGTAAAATATTTTTCAATGATAACTTATCAGATTTCTCTCCTTTGGGTCTTCCTAAATGCGACATTAAAACACAAGCACCACCAGAATTAAGTATTTGCTTTATTGTTGGCAAGGCTGCAACAATTCTTGTGTTATCCGAAACGGTTAAACTTTGTGTTAAAGGTACATTAAAATCTACTCTAACTAAAGCTATTTTATTTTTAAAATTTATATGTTTCATCACAAAATTGTTAATTGTTTTAATAAATCAAATATACGCTTAAAGTATTTATAACAAATCTTTAAACTCGTCAAATTCGTAGGTTGTTGATAAAATATTTTTAATTTCAATTATTGCTTCAACACTCATAGTGTAAAAACTTGTATTAAATAACTCAGCAATAAGTTGTTTATCTTCAGAAGAAATTACTCTATCGCCATTGTATTTCAAAGCCTCTGTAAATGCTTGGGCTTCTGAAAGCACGTGTGCTTTTTCTGCAATATCAGTATAATTAGCTATTGCAGCGTTTAAATAATGTATTGCAGTAGCTGCTGAAACTCTCTCAATTTCTTGTCTAATTATTTCGGCTTGTGCCCACTTTGTATCAGCGTCATTTCTATCTATTGCATCCCTACCTTTTAAATAAGCATTCATAATTGCCTGATTACAAGACAAATAAACATCTCTACCATTAGCATACTTACCCCAAAAACGGATATTTTCGATGTTAGAAGGAAAATCAACAGGCACTCCAAAAT
>JAHDDA010000060.1:7957-11146 GCA_020629595.1 Chitinophagales bacterium | reverse complement strand
TTTTCAATTTCAAAAGTGGCATTAATTTCATTCAATACTTTATTTTTTCCAAAAGAATAAAAAGCTCGCCAAGAAGCATTTACTTTATTTTCATTGCTATTTAATACATCAAAATCTAATTCTAAATCTTTTCCTCGCTTAATTAACATTTCCCACATTGAAGTTACTTCCTCATAATTAAGATTTTGGAAAACAGGATCATTGAAAATAACTTCTTCAGCATAACAGTTTTTCATAGTTTCGTAATCTTTTTGTTGAAAAGCACTGTAAAACGTATGTATCAATTTTTCATTTTCATTCATTTGAAAGTTGTTTTCTTTTTGTCCGAATAAACAATTATTAGTGAATATAAAAATTAAAATAGTTAAAATTATTCGGTATTTCATAAATGTCTTTTTATGAGTTCATAAACTCTTCAATTTCATCTGCTTCTCTAATAACGTTAGCTTCCTCCATTAAATCTATTGGGTTGTCATTAGTTACAACTACATCGTTTTCAATGCGAATACCCAATTTTTCTTCTGGAATATAAATACCAGGTTCTACTGTAAATATCATTCCTGCCTCGAAAGGACGATAGCGGTTTTCAACATCGTGTACATCTAAACCTAAATGGTGAGATGTTCCATGCATAAAATACTTTTTATAAGCTGGCATTGCTTCTGTTTGGTTTTCAATATCTTGTTTTGAAAGTAAACCCAAATTCAGTAATTCAGCTTCCATAATTTTACCAACTTCTTTATGGTATTCTTCGTGTATTGTTCCTGGGCGAAGCATAGCGGTTGCTTCTTTCATTACGTGTAGAACCGAGTTATACACTTCTTTTTGTCGCTTAGTAAATTTTCCACTTACTGGAATAGAACGAGTTAAATCAGCGGCATAATTGGCATATTCTGCACCAAAATCCATTAAAATAACATCGCCATCTTGGCATTGCATATTATTTGCCACGTAATGTAAAACATTAGCATTGTTTCCTGAAGCAATAATAGAGTCGTAAGCTGGTCCAGTAGCTCTATTCCAAAGGTATTCGTGCTGAATTTCTGCCTCAATTTCGTGTTCCCATACACCGGGTTTAATAAATTTCATTACTCGGTTAAAAGCCTTTCCTGTAATGCTTACAGCAATACGCATTAAGTTTATTTCAATTTCCGATTTTACAGAACGCAAACTTGTCATTATTGGTGCTGAACGCTGAAAGTTGTGTAGTGGATAAGTGCTTTGCATATATTGTACAAAACGAACATCTTTATAAGGAACTTCTGTATCAAATCTTCCATGTTCGTTCCAATTCAAATAAATATTTTCTGCACTAAAACACCAACTTCCTAAAAGGCGTTTTAACCTATCGCTCCAAATAATATGCTCAATGCCCGAAACTTCTTTGGCGTGTTCTTTTGTATATTTATAACCTTCCCATACAGCAATATGCTCATTCGTTTCTCGTAAGAACAATACTGCTCTACCTCTAGGGTTTGGATTATCTGGGTATAAAACCAAATAAGATTCTTCTTGGTCTATTCCTGTTAAATAAAATAAATCTGAATTTTGACGAAAACTATGAAAACCATCTGCCGAACGAGGCATTACATCATTTGAAGTAAAAATAGCTATTGAATTTGGTTTCATTTGGGCTATAAAACGTTCCCTATTTTCTTTAAATAATTGAGGATTTATTGGGTCATATTTTACGTTGCTCATTGTAATTTATATTTTTAAGAAGTTGCTAAGATAATCATTAAGCAAGCTTTTTAGTTACTATAGTGTTAAAACTGAATTTGAATTGAGGGAAATTAGTATTTTTGTTTTTTTCAAAGTGCTGTTTAGATAAAAATTGTAGTTTTATGAAATACCTTTTTGCTTTATTGTTCAGTTTTACTACTGTTTCTTTATTTGCTCAAAATAAAGATAATGTTCGGTTTACCCCACAAGGAAGTTTAAATATTATTACAGAACCTGAAGTTGACGCTTTGGTAAATAAATATTTATATCTAAACCAAAATAACGCTGAAGTACGAGGATTTCGTATTCAAATAAAGCAAGCAATGAAAAGTGAACCTGTGCTACAAGCTAAAGCTAAAGTTTTACGAAATTTCCCTAATTTAAAGGTGTATTACACTTATGATCAGCCCGATTTTAAATTACGTGTTGGTGATTTTACCGATAGATTTGATGCACATAAAGCGTTGGTTGATATTAGCAAACAATTTGATGGGGCGTTTATTGTACGTGATATGGTTAAGGTACAGTAAAATTTAAAACAAATTTATGAACATAATGGTTTTATCATTATGTTATACCAACTTAAAAGCCATGAAAGAAATACAGGTTCGCTTTCTCCAGAAAATAAACAGCTTTTAGGAGTTTATTCTTGGTGGGAAAGTATTAAATTAGGAGGCACAGGTTCGCCAAAAGTAAAGTATTTATCAGGAATTAATGAATTAGATAATTTAATAAATGCAGGAACAGATTTACTCCAAGTAAATTTTGAAATTTGTAAAAAAGCCTTATTAATCAGAATCTGGCAACATAATAATTGCTATGTTTATTATTTTTTTCTTAAAGATGTTATCAATGTTAGCTTTTGTAAGCGTAAGCTGATATTTAAACTTAATAATTTTAAAGAATTAAAATTTACTTTTCCTCAAAGTCCAAGTAATGCAATTCAAAAATTTCTCAATAAAACCACACTCAAAATTCATTTTGTTTGAAATGTTAAAATTTTGGTAAACCTCAATTCAATTATGTTTAAATAATCTTATCAAGAGTTAACTAACATTGAAATTTTTCACAATTCAAATTAAAATAATCAATTATGAAAAATGAATTTGAAAACAACGAAACAGTTGAAACTAAGAAGAAAATTATTAAATCTAAAAAAGAAAAAAGTATTTACGAGCCAACAGCAGCGTTTGTTGGAGTATCTTGGATTGCCTTTTTAGTTGGAGTTGTTGCGTATTTTATTGGCTTATGGAATGCCGAAATGGAATTGAATGAAAAAGGATATTATTTCACCGTTATTATGTTTGGTTTATTTGGAGTAATAAGCGTTCAAAAAAATGTTAGAGATCGTTTAGAAGGGATTCAGGTATCTGATTTGTACTATGGTATAAGTTGGTTTGCAGCAATACTATCAGTCATTCTAATAGTCGTTGGTTTGTACAATGCTACATTAGCTTTAAGCGAAAA
>JAHDDA010000060.1:2841-7857 GCA_020629595.1 Chitinophagales bacterium | reverse complement strand
TTAATAAGTAAATGACTTTAAAATGATTTTTTCATAAGGATTTATTGTAATACGTCTCCTAACACAAATAGCAGTAGTTATGTATAATAAAAATCGTTTTAAATCTTAAAGAATCACTAAATTCTACTCCCTTTTTCTAATACTGCCTTTTATTTCCCATTAAAAATCTACTTTTAATACCTGTCTTGAAAATAAATTTGCGAAATTTTTACTGATTATCAGGCAATTACACATCAATTATTCGCTTTTGTTTCTAAAATCCTTGATTTAGACTACTAATATTACTACTTTTGCACTCCCTTAGGGGAAAAATAAAGTTAAGAAATTAATTAAAGCGAAATATCGTGAGTAAACTAAGTTACAAAACAAAATCGGCACGCAACGAAGATTTTTACGAAAATAGAGATTGGTTTGTAGTAGATGCTACTAACCAAACTGTAGGTCGTTTGGCTTCGGAGTTGGCTAAAATATTACGTGGAAAGCACAAACCTTGCTACACACCTAATATAGACACAGGCGATTGCATTATTGTATTAAATGCAGAAAAAGTTGTATTTACTGGAAACAAATTAAACGACAAACAATACGTTCGTTATTCAGGTTACCCAGGCGGACAACGCAAAGCAACACCACGTGATTTATTGGCAAAAAAACCAATTGCCGTTATAGAAAATGCAGTACGTGGAATGTTACCTAAAAATAAATTAGGTCGTGCTATGTTTAAAAAATTAAAAGTGTACGAAGGTGGCGAACACCCACATGAAGCACAAAATCCTCAAGAATTAAAATTCACTAATATATGAGCTGGATCAATGCAGTAGGTCGCCGTAAAGCGGCAATAGCGCGTGTATTCCTAAAGCCAGGAAGCGGACAAATTACCGTAAACAAACGCGATTATAAAGATTATTTTTCAATAGCTGTTCACCAATTAGCACTTACAGAACCTTTACGTATTTTAGAAGTTGAAGGAAACTACGACTTAAAAATTAATGTAAAAGGTGGTGGTGTTAAAGGACAAGCAGAAGCGGTTCGTTTAGGAATTGCCAGAGCCTTGGTAAAAGAAAACGAAGAAGTGAAGCCAACTTTAAAAGCAGCTAATAAAGACATTATGACGCGTGACGCAAGAGTAGTAGAACGTAAAAAACCAGGTTTACGTAAAGCACGTAAACGTAAGCAGTTCTCTAAACGTTAATCGTTTCATCAATTTTTTAATAATCTTAAAGCAATTTATAAAATGCCAGATATTTCAACGGATAAAATGCTACAAGCAGGTGTTCACTTTGGGCACTTACGTAAAAAATGGAATCCAAAGATGGGACCTTATATTTTTATGGAGAAAAAAGGTATCCACATCATTGATTTAAATAAAACTAAAACAGCCTTAGAAAAAGCAGGTGATGCTATGCGTTCAATTGCTCGTTCAGGTCGTCAGATTTTATTTGTAGCTACCAAAAAACAAGCAAAAGAAATTATAATCAACAACGCAAAGCGTGCTAATATGCCTTACGTTACCGAACGTTGGTTAGGGGGAATGTTAACAAACTTTGCTACTATTCGTAAGTCAATTAACAAAATGCGTTCAATTGATAAGTTAATAGGCGAAGCAAGCATTACCAAAAAAGAACGATTAATGCTTACACGTGAAAAAAACAAAATGGAACGTGTATTAGGAGGTATTGCTGATATGAAGCGTATTCCTTCAGCAGTATTTATTGTTGATATTAGCTTTGAACACATTGCCTTAGTAGAATCTAAGAAATTAGGAATGAATACTTTTGCAATGGTTGATACAAATTCAGACCCAAACTTGGTTGATTTCCCAGTTCCAGCTAATGATGATGCATCAAAATCAATTCAAATTATTACTGATTACTTAACTGATTGTATTATTGAAGGTTTACAAGAACGTGAAGCCAACAAAGATAAGAACAAGAGTTTAGAAGCAGCTATGGATGATGCAGCTAACGAATCGGGAGAAAAGCGTACTCGTAGAAGAAGAAAAAAAGCTGATGAAGCAGGAAACGAAGAAACTCCTGCAACTGATGAAGCTCCTGCTTCGGAAGAACCAAAAACTGAGGAGTAATAACAAACACTCAATTCTATTGAGGTTTTAAACTTTGATAAATATTTGTTGAAGTTTTTTTGTAGCCCTGACAGGCTTTTAAACCCTGTCAGGGCTTGGAAATAAAAAAGCCTAATAGATTTAAACTCAACCCAAACCTCATAAGTTATTCAATAACATAAGAGGAAACTAGGCAAAATTTTGCCTTTCAAATTTTAACTTAAACATTATTTAATCTTTAAAAATTTAGAATCATGGCTATAACTGCCGCTGATGTAAACAAATTACGTAAAATGACAGGTGCAGGAATGATGGACTGCAAAAAAGCCTTGTCGGAAACAGGTGGAGATTTTGAAGCTGCAATTGATTACTTACGTAAAAAAGGTCAAAAAGTAGCTGCTAAACGTGCTGATCGTGACGCTAGCGAAGGTGTTGTAATTGCACAAGTAAATGGTGATAATTCTGCTGGTACAGTAGTATATGTTACTTGCGAAACAGATTTCGTTTCTAAAAACGAAGATTTCGTGAAATTTGCTACTACCATTTCAAACGCTGTACAAGCTGCTATGCCTGAAAGTAAAGAAGCTGCTTTGGCTTTAGAAATTGAAGGTAAAACTATTTCTGATCACTTATTAGAGCAATGTGGTAAAATTGGTGAGAAAATAGAAATGGCAAACTACGAGAAATTAAGTGCCGATGGTGTTGTAGCATACAACCACGCTGGTAACAAAATTGGTGTTTTAGTAGGTTTAAATAGCAATAGTAATAGTGCCTTAGATGCTGGAAAAGATGCTGCTATGCAAATAGCTGCTATGCGTGCTGTTGCAGTTGACGAATCTGGTATTTCACAAGATATTTTAGATCGTGAGTTTAAAGTAGGTCGTGAGCAGGCTTTAGAAGAAGGAAAGCCAGAAGCTATTGTAGATAAAATTGCCAACGGTCGTGTGCAAAAATTCATTAAAGAATCAACTTTATTGAACCAAGCATTTGTGAAAAACCCTAAGCAAAATGTAGCTCAATATTTAGGAAGCGTAGAGGGAGGTTTAACAGTTACTTCTTTCCAACGAGTTGCCTTAGGAGCATTATAAATTTAAGAGTAAGTTACAATTATTTTAACCCGAAATCATTTACTTGGTTTCGGGTTTTTTATTAGTACAAATACATTCATTTTGCTATAAATATTACTAGGAATTTTAATTTTTGAAAAATTAAATAGAACCCACGAAAATAAAAGCCTAAATTTGTGAGCTTTGTTTACACAAAGGTCTTCGCAAAATGACAAAGCATATATTTGTTACAGGTGGTGTAACATCTTCACTTGGAAAAGGAATAGTGGCTGCTTCCTTAGCTAAGTTACTTCAAGCTCGTGGATTACGAGTAACCATCCAAAAATTTGATCCGTATATAAATGTAGATCCGGGTACGCTAAACCCCTACGAACATGGCGAATGTTATGTAACCGATGATGGTGCAGAAACTGATTTAGACTTAGGACATTACGAACGTTTTTTAAACATTAATACCTCGCAGGCAAACAATGTTACTACGGGCAGAGTGTACCAAACAGTAATTCAGCGTGAAAGGAAAGGCGATTATTTGGGTAAAACCGTACAGGTAATTCCACATATAACAGATGAAATAAAACGCCGAATGAAAATGTTGGCACTCACAGGAGAATACGATGTTTTAATTACCGAACTGGGAGGAACTGTTGGCGATATTGAATCGTTGCCCTATGTAGAAAGTGTACGCCAAATGAAATGGGAATTAGGAGCTCAAAATTGTTTGGTTATTCATTTAACTTTATTGCCTTATTTAAGTGCTGCTGGCGAGCTTAAAACAAAACCAACACAACATTCCGTAAAAGAATTGGCAAAAAATGGTATTCAACCAGATATTTTGGTGTGCCGAACAGAGTATCCTGTTACGGAAGAAATAAAAAGGAAATTAGCACTATTTTGTAATGTTGATGATGGGTCGGTAATTGAATGTCAAGATGCAGATACTATTTATGATGTACCATTACTATTACAAGAAGAAAAAATTGATACCATTGTTTTAGACAAGTTAAGGTTAAAAAATAGCAAAAAACCAGACCTAAGAAAATGGAAACAGTTTTTAAAACGCTTAAAAAACCCTAAGAAAGAAGTAACCATTGGTTTGGTTGGAAAATACGTAGAATTGCCAGATGCTTATAAATCAATTCAAGAGGCATTTGTACACGCAGGAGCTGCTAATGAATGTAATGTAAAGGTAGTTAGTATTCATTCCGAAGAATTAAATGAAGATACAGTAGATGAATTATTGGGCGATTTAGATGGCGTTTTGGTAGCTCCAGGCTTTGGCGATAGAGGAATTGAAGGTAAAATAGATGCTGTAAAATATGTTCGAGAAAATAAAATTCCATTCTTAGGTATTTGTTTAGGAATGCAATGTGCTGTAATTGAGTTTGCTCGTAATGTTTTAAACATTAAGGATGCCCATTCTTCTGAAATGGATAGAATAACCGAAAATCCAGTAATTGACTTAATGGAGGCTCAAAAACAAGTTACCAATATGGGGGGAACTATGCGTTTGGGTACTTATGAATGTACATTAATACAACCTTCTAAGGTGCATACTGCTTATGGTAAAGCTAATATTGAAGAACGCCACCGTCATCGTTTTGAGTTTAACAATAAATACCTAAAAGACTTTGAAAAAGCTGGATTAAAAGCTACTGGAGTTAACCAAATAAGCAACTTGGTTGAAGTTGTTGAATTAGATAACTCATCGCATCCTTGGTTTGTAGGGGTACAGTTTCATCCCGAATTGAAAAGTAGAGTTATTGAACCTCATCCTTTATTTAAGGCTTTGGTTAAAGCGGCTATTCAGTTTAAGCATAAGTAAGATACTTTGATTTTATAAAAATTGGTTTAGTACAGGACAAAAGTGTAATTCTTTAATGTAGGGAC
>JAHDDA010000060.1:0-2741 GCA_020629595.1 Chitinophagales bacterium | reverse complement strand
TTTATTAAAGGGTAACAAGTCTGATATAACTTGCAAAACCAAAATCGAACTATGAGCCTTTTAAAGCATAACATTTTTCTAAAAATTGGAATTATCGCCATTTTAATTTTAGTGTTACTTATTCCAGCTACAATGCTAAACCAAGTAATACTTGAAAGAGAAGCTACCCAGAAAAAAGCCATTAAAGAAGTAAGCTCAAAATGGGCAAATGCTCAAACCATTACTGGTCCTTATCTTTCTGTACCGTATGATAGATATGTAAAAAAATGGTCTGAAAAAGATTCAACAGATGTATTGGTAAAATTTAAAGAATGGTTGCATATTTTACCCGAAGACTTAAATGTAAACGGAACAATTGAACCCGAAAAAAGATATAGAGGTATTTTTGAAGTAGTTGTTTACGAATCAAACTTTAATCTTTCAGGAACATTTAAGCCAATTCCTTACGATGCTTTAGAGATTGAAAAAGAAAATATTCATTTCGATAAAGCAAGCCTAAACATTGGTATTACTGATTTGCGGGGTATTGAAAAGCAGATAAAGTTGAATTGGAATGCTCAAAATATAGCATTTAATTCGGGTACAGTTAACAATCATATTACCGAATCTGGAATAAATGCTAGCCTTCCAGCTTTAAAAGATTCAACCATAAACTCCTTTAATTTAGATATTGATTTAAAAGGAAGTCAGCAATTATTTTTTGTTCCAGTTGGTAAAACAACCGATGTAAATATTAATTCAAATTGGACAACACCGAGTTTTACAGGTAACTTTTTACCCGATACAAGAACGGTTGATGAAACTGGATTTAAAGCAAATTGGAATATTTTACACCTAAACCGAAACTACCCACAATTTTGGAAAGGAAGTACACATAAATTAAAAAATAGTGCTTTTGGTACAAGCCTACTTTTACCCGTAGATAATTACCAAAAATCGTATAGAGTAGCAAGGTATGCCATTCTGTTTTTAACCTTAACATTTATGGTTTTCTTTTTTGTAGAAATTCTTAAAAAAGTATTTATTCACCCAATACAATACTTATTGGTAGGTGTGGCTTTAATTGTTTTTTATGCCTTAATGCTGGCTTTTAGCGAACATATTGCTTTTAATCCAGCCTATATTTTGGCGGCAGTTTTAACTCTTTTCTTAATAACGGCTTATACCGCTGCCATTTTAAAATCAAAGCAATTAGGAATGTTAATTTTTGGTATTCTTATTATCTTATACGGCTTTATTTTTAGTATAATTCAATTAGAAGATTATGCACTTTTAATTGGTAGTTTAGGTATTTTCATTATTCTTGGTTTGGTAATGTATTTCTCTAGAAAAATAGATTGGTATGAAATAAAAATTGGAACAGGTGATACAAAATTTGCTTTGCCCAAAACAAAACGACACCAACCAAAAACCGATTTAAGTAAAGATGATATTGATAAGTATTTAGAGGAGTAAGCAGCTTTGTTTGAAATAAGCCAGACAAATCAAAAATAAGGCATTGTTAAATAAAAATACTAAAAATAGAATTAACAATCATTGGTAACTACGGTTAAAAAACTCAACTTCATTGTTTCAATAACCGTAGTTATGAATTTTCAAATTAAAATATTGGTTTTATTTGTAATTATTTCTTTCATATTTACAAGTGAATTAAAAGCTCAAAACACCGATTTATCAGCTTTAATGTCTGAACCAACACAGGCAGAAATTGATGATATAAAACAGACTTGGTTAGCTAAAGATGTCGATTGCTACAATTTTGTTACCCACGCTACCACTACGCTTAATAATGGTATTCAAGCAGATATAATTTCGCATGATACCGAAGGCTTAAGCGACCACACTCATTACGGAGCAGTTCGTTACCCAAGAAATTACGACCCCGTAAATGAATATCCTGTTTTGGTGCAAAATCATGGAGGACAAAGTGGTGTAAATGCTGCTACGCTTCACTTTTTTCCACCCTGCTACGATGATTATTTTATTATTTTACCATCGTTTAGGGGCGAAACCTTAGTAGGTTCTACACTTGGTTTAAGCGATTATACTTCTGAAGCAGCGAATAGTGAATTTGATGGTGATGTTGATGATGCTTTGTCAATGTTGAATTGTGTTATTGCTAATTATTCGGGAGCTTGTGGCGAAAATATTACTATTACTGGCGGAAGTCGTGGTGGTTGTGTTACCTATTTAATGTCGGTTCGAGAACCGAATATTGATAAAATATTGGTCTATTTTGGAGCAACCGACCACATAACTCACCCAGGTTATCAGCAACAAATAGAAAACTATGTAGATAATGGGGGCGGTTTAAACCCACCACGAGGAACAATTTATAATTACGCTGTTCAGCCTTATTTAAACGGAACGCTTACTTTGGCACAAGCTCGTTTAGAATTATTAAAACGTTCGGTTTATTATTTCGATGAATTATTACCTGAATTAATTCAAGTGCATCATGGAGCAGTTGATTTTGTGGTAGAAGTTGAACATTCGCAACGTTTAGAAACTAAATTGAATGCCAATGGAATTGTATCTCCCTATTTTGAATATTACGAATATGCAACAGGTAACCACGGCAGTAATGTTGACCCCAACGATTTAGGAGATGTATTTATTTGCGATATGGATTTTGATAACGATGGTTTCGATTTTAAAGATGATTGCAATGATTTTGATGCTTCCGTTACCAATAATTGTACTGGCTATCAATTCAAACTATTTTTAGAAGGAGCTTACAA
>JAHDDA010000059.1:8655-11430 GCA_020629595.1 Chitinophagales bacterium | reverse complement strand
AGCTTCTTGTACCTGCTCCATCAGAATCATCTAATTGAGCATAACATCCAGTTCCAGTTGTATTATCACCGCCAGGACCTCTACCAGGGTCACTTGTACTAAAATCGTATGAGCTACCGCCAGTACTAGACCAACCACTTGGTTGCCCACATCCTGAAGCACCAAAATCTTCTGATAAAATTGTTGTCTGCCCAACAACCGCATTCATTGTTACTAAAAACAACAGGCACATCGCAAAAGCCCAAACTGAGTTAGTGAAAATGCCGTTAATTTTAACATTTTCAACAGAGTAATTAGTTTTTTTCATAGTTAAGAGAAAGTTTAAAAATTATAGTTAGATTGTTAGTTTTCAAAAGCTTAGCACAACAACTAACAGAATAAAAATAAAAACTGTTAGTAACTTGTTAAGACCAAGATAATAAAATAGTTTTGATTAAAAAAAAACATTTGACTGAAGAATTAGGGTTTTATGACTTTACAATCCCTTAAAAATTGTTTGACATTTATCAATTTTCATTGCTTTCAAGCTATTTTTCTCAATTTATCTTTATTTATAAAAAAAATACTCTAAATTCGAGTTAAAATTTCTTAGGGCTTTTTAGCAAAAAATATTCAACAAAGAATAAAAACGTTCATAGTTTTTGTCAAATACTAACATTTAATGAAAGGGAGGAGACTATATCATTTACTTAAGGAAATTTCTACAAAAGATAGAAAAAAACTTATTCATTTACTTCAATTTACTAAAGACAAAAGAGCTTTAATTTTTGAAGATATTTTGAAAAATGATTTCAAAAACAATAAAGATTTAGATGAATATTTGAATAATAGATTTGTAGAAAAAAACAATAATAAGTCCACTATTGAAATAGATAAATCAATAAGAAGGTTTGTAGATTATGCCAACAAATATTTAGAAGATTTATTGATAAATAATCATTTACAACTTAATAAAGTTGATAGAATGCGTATTTTAAATGAAATAGTTGCAGACGGTAAAAATGATTATCTTCAAGATTATTATCTTTCAAAAACCATTATCCAAGCTAAAAAAAATAAAGATGTAAACTTACATAATCAATATTTAGATTGGCAAATTAATAGATATGGCAGGCAACAACATGATAAAAACATAAAACATATAAAAAAATTACTATCTGAAAAAAAGCTATATCTAAATTTTGCTCACCACGAACAATTGTCGTTTTATTACAGACTATTGTCAACTACTTTGATTGATGAATCAATTTCAGATGATAACAAAGTTATAAGTCCTTCACCAACAGAATTGGATGAACTAGTTGCAAAATCTCTTAATAAGTTTTATAGTGGAGATTATATGATTACAAAAGCTAGATTCTCTTTTTTTCAAGATGATTTCGAAGAACTTATTAATGATGCTATTACATACATTCAAAATATACCAATAAAACCTATTGAAAAAAAAGTATTAACTCGTAGGGCTTTATTCCTTAAAATGGTTCATAATTTTAATGTAGATAAGCCATTAAACGAACTCTTATCTTATTCAAAGCAAATTATTGATTTTAATATTGCCTTAGGCTTTAGAGATGGTCTTAGTTTCTTCTATCATTTATTGTTTTTAGTTTTAAATAATGATATTGACCAGTGTGAAAAAGAACTTGAAGAAAACACTTCATTATTTTTCAATGATAAAACCTTGTTTTATGCTTCTTTTATAGAAGGACTGATTGCACTTAAGAAGAATAAGAAAGATAACACTCATTTTGATGAGGCTTTAGGTATTTTTTCAGAATTAAAATATTCCCCAAATTATTATATTTCACTTTGGTCTAGTCTTTATGAGTTTCTTATTCATTATTTACAAGGAAATATGATGTTGTGTAAAAGTTTAATAGAACGTCTTAAAACATTTTTGTATCAACACAATCACATGGAGTATAGCTATGAAGCCTCTAACTACGTTTATGCAGTTTTTAGAAAATTACTTTCAAAAAGGCTATTGAATAAGGAAAAACCTGTTCTATCTGCATTGCATAAATTTATTTTAGAATTTGTTGAATAGTTGTTATATTTCTGAAACTAGGACAAAAAATGATATAGATTTTTTATCAGAAAACAAGGTAGTAAACTATATTGGAATTGGTTAATTTCAAAGCAGATTTATCGCCTTGTGTATAAGAATTACATTTTTGTTTTGTACTAATCATATATTTATCAAATGAAAAAATATAAAATTATTTTTTGGAGCTCTACCCTAATACTTTGTGCATTAATGCTTTTTTCTGCTACTATGTACTTTACTCAGTACGAAATGGTTGAAGGGTTTTATAGAAACTTTGGCTACCCAACCTACTTAATAACACCTTTGGCAATAGCGAAAGTATTAGGAGTTTTGGCAATTACCAGTAGAATAAATAATAGTTTAATGGAGTGGGCTTATGCTGGCTTTTTTTTCGATTTAGTTTTAGCTATAAAGGCACATTATGAATTTGGTGATTCATATTATCCAGCACTTATTGGTTTAATAATGCTATTATTTTCTTATTTCTCACAAAAGAAAGCTTTTGCCTATTAAATCATAGAAAAAGCGACAAAACGAAAATCTTGTCGCTAAATTTTAGGCTTCTTTTCTACATTCAGATTCATCAGCAGGTTTTCCACAAACCGTACATTCTCCAATTTGATTTTTAAGAAATGGACTTTGAGAAGCACAAGTTCCTTTAAATTCTCCATTTTTAATTAATAGCAATCGAATGCCAACACCTGCAAAGAAAAATCCAATAATGATTA
>JAHDDA010000059.1:2798-8555 GCA_020629595.1 Chitinophagales bacterium | reverse complement strand
TCTTCCAAAAGGCTATCATCAACGCTAATATCTTGCAATTTTTTAGAAGCACTAACAGTAACAGTAATTCCATTCGATTTTTCAGTAATTATTATATCATCTAACTTGGCTTTTGCTTCTGTCATTTTACTTTGCATATCGCCAAACATTCCCATTAAATTCGATAAATCCATATTATTTTAGTTTTTAGCTAACAGTCGATTGACCACAGAATTAAGAAAAATTTTATACTATTATTTCAAAAATTATGAAAAGATAGGTTTTGTAATTTTACAAGTTAGACGTAGCAATGCTACGTCTCTACTAATTTTTAAAACCATCATTTCTATTTTATATAATATTGACTTTTTAGAGATTAAGAAAAATATCTAAAATCGTGATTATTTTCAATTTTTTGTAAAGTAAAATAATACAATTTTATAATATTCAACACATCTTTTTTAGAGACAGTTTCAACCGTAGTATGCATATAACGTAACGGCAAAGACAATAGAGCAGAAACAATTCCTCCGCTACTAAACGCAAAAGCATCAGTATCTGTTCCAGTGCTTCTAGACAATGCTTCTTCTTGGTAAGGAATATCGTTTTCTCGAGCCGTTTCCATAATAATATCCATTAGTTTATTATGAATTGCTGGGGCATACGATAAAATTGGTCCTTTATCTACAGCAAACTCTCCTTCTTCTTTTGTCTTTATTAAAGGTGTTGTTGTATCGTGCCCAACATCGGTAATTATCGCAACGTTTGGTTTTAAGTTATCTGCAATCATTTGAGCTCCTCTTAACCCAACCTCTTCCATTACAGCATTTACTATGTATAATCCAAATGGTAATTTTACTCCATTTTCTTTTAATAAACGAGCCACTTGAGCAATCATAAATCCACCAATTCGATTATCTAATGCTCTACCTACAAAATACTTGTCATTCATTTCTGAAAGCTCATCATCAAAGGCAATTACAGCCCCGCAATGAATACCCATTTCCAAAACTTCTTCTTTAGATTTTGCTCCAACATCAATAAAAATATTTTCTAAGGCAGGTGGATCTAATTTTCCTCTTTTACGAAGATGAATTGCTGGCCAACCAAAAACACCAGGCACAACTCCTTTTCTACCCCAAATTTTCACTCTTTTTGAAGGTGCAATCATTGGATCAGAACCACCATTTCTTTTAACGTATATAAAACCGTCATCGTCAATATAATTCACATACCAAGAAATTTCATCGGCATGTGCTTCAATTACAACTTTATATTCTGCTTCTGGATTAATTATTCCTACAACAGTTCCATAGTTATCAACCATATAATCATCTATATATGGCTTTAAATATTCTAACCAACGTTTTTGGTTTTCTGCCTCGTAACTTGTTGGAGAATAGTTGTTCAAATATTCGTAAAGAAAGTCCATTGACTTCTTGTCATATACCAATGAAAAATCACTCATATCTATTATATTATTAATTTTAAATTCTATTAAAGCCTGCAAATTTAAGTTTATTTACTGTATTGTAGATTTTAATTTTTTAATGTAGGCAGAAAATTTCAACATTCGAGAACCATACCAAGAAAACATATCGCCTTGTACCAAAATTGGTTTAGCATTTGGTACGTATTTTTTAAACTGTTCAAAATGTTTTATTTTAAAGGGAAATGGCTCGGTTGGAAGTAATAACAACACAGGTTCCGCTTTTTTTAAATCTTCTTCTGTAACATTTGGGTATCTGTTTAGGTGTTTGAAAACATTGATAAACCCAGCCAACTCTAGCATTGAATTAATAAATGTATCACCTCCAGCAACCATTTTTGGTTCGTTCCAAACAAAATAAGCAACTCTAACTTTCGCTTTGTTATCAATTTCAATCAGTTTATCAAAATCAGACAAAATTTGCTTGTTAATAGTTTTGGCTTTAAAATCTTTGTTGGTAACTCTTCCAATATCAGCAATAGCTCTAATAGCATCTGGCACTTTTTTTATATCAGAAGTATAGACATTAAAATCTTTTGTTAAAGATTCAACAGCAGCTTGGTCGTTTTCTTCTTTATTGGCAATTATTAAATCGGGCTTTAAATCTCTTATTTTATCAACATCAATAGTTTTTGTGCCTCCTACTCTATTCTTAGTTTTGAACCACTTCTCAGGTTCAAAACAAAATTTAGTAATGCCAACAACTTCATTATCTAAACCTAAATCATACAACAATTCGGTTAAAGAAGGTACTAAACAAACAATACGTTTTGGAAAAGCATCAAGTATTAAATTATTTCCTATTTGGTCTTTAAGTTTCATAAAGTGAACCAACTCAAATAAAAAAAGACGCAGCAGTGCAACGTCTCTACATAAATATAATTAATCAAAATTTGTGTTAAACATTTTAATCACAAAAAGGCCAATTAGCGCTAGAACCTTCAGGTGGTGCAAAATTTAATTCATTTATAAAACTATAGTCGCAAGCCCATTCTTCATCATTTATAAAGCTGTAATAAATAACCGAACTTTTATTTCCAGTAGTAAAAATTCCTAAACCATTACTAATATTTGAATATTCTGGTTTTACCTGACCTGAACTAATGCCAGTTTGGTTGGCACTAGCACTTAAATAAGTACTCATTTCTTCTGAAGCAGCAATAACCTGAATTTCTAAATTACCCATAAATCTAATAAGGTTATCATCTTTTTCAATAACCGAATTTAAATAACCATAAAAAGCCTCTTTACTAATTAAAGGATCATAATAATTTACACCAACTGAAATTGTTGAAGCATTATAATTTCTAATAGGAGTCCAATAAATAGTTTTAAAAGTTCTATTGTTTAAATCAGCGCTGGGTGCTTCAGAATAGTTCAACTTGAATGTAACATCAAAAATCCCTGCATTTTCAGCTTCATTCCATCTAACTTTCCAGTTTTCTTTATTGCTGGCAATTTGCAAATCAAAAGGCGAATCATCATTGGGTAATGTTATCCTAAAATCTTCTAATATTGGAGTGTAGGCTTTAACATTTTTACCCGTTGGCGTTGTAAATTCTAAAACATAACCGTAATCTTCTTCTAAAGTACGTGTATATTTATAAACATAAGCAGGATCGTTTGCAAATGTTCCTTCTTCTTTTTCTAAACCTTCAGATTCTAAAGTAACTCTTTCTAATACATCATTAGTTTGGTAACTTACATCAACATTCAAATTATAATTATCTGGCGTTATGTTATTATTAAATTTAAACGATTTTATTCTAACCTCCATATCTTCAGGAAAATACAAAGAATCTACAACTTGAGCAGCTTCAAGTGCATTAACTTCACCTAAAAAAGCTTTGTTAATTTTAATGTATTGAACGTTTTTTGACCTATCTAAAACACCATAAACTATTGGAATTTCTTCCCATTCACTAGTAACATCAAAATCAGTTTCACAAGCATTGAAAGCAAAACATACAAAAAGAAGACAAAGTATTTTTTTCATAAGACCAACAAAGTTAAGAGGTTTTGTAACTGAACTACATAATTGATAGTTAAATTGTTTGGGAAATAACTACTTTTGTCAAAAAAAAGAAAATATGTCAACAGCTTTTGGAGATGTAAAAAGAATTACTACACATGTAATTCAAGCAATGAAAGATAAAAAGGAAAAAATTTCAATGCTTACTGCTTATGATTATTCAATGGCACAAATTGTTGATGCTGGTGGAACTGAAATAATTTTAGTAGGCGACTCGGCATCTAATGTTATGGCTGGGCACGAAACCACTCTACCAATTACATTAGACCAAATGATTTATCATGCACAATCTGTTGTACGTGGTGTAAAAAGAGCTTTTGTTGTAGTTGATTTACCTTTCGGAAGTTATCAGGGAAACTCTAAATTAGCATTACATTCAGCTATTAGAATTATGAAAGAATCTGGTGCTCACGCTATAAAGTTAGAAGGTGGATCAGAAGTAAAAGAATCTATTGAAAGAATTTTAACGGCAGGTATTCCAGTTATGGGACATTTAGGTTTAACCCCACAATCTATTTATAAATTTGGCACTTACACAGTAAGGGCTAAAGAAGAAGCTGAAGCAAAAAAACTAATTGAAGATGCGAAATTGCTTCAAGAAATTGGTTGCTTTAGTCTTGTTGTAGAAAAAATTCCAGCTACGTTAGGAAAAAAAGTAGCTGAAAGTTTAGATATTCCTGTTATTGGTATAGGTGCAGGTAAACATGTTGATGGTCAAGTTTTGGTAGTACATGATATGTTGGGCATTACTCACCAATTTAATCCCAGATTTTTAAGAAGATACTTAAACTTGTACGATGAAATAAAAAATGCTGTTGGCAGATACGTTGAGGATGTTAAATTGAAAGATTTCCCTAATGATTCTGAACAGTATTAAAACCACTCATATAATTTGAGATTTTAGGAGTTTTTCTTATTTTTACCAAAAACATAAATCAATTAATTCAAAATGAAATTACACTTTTTACCTACTGCTACCTTCTTTTTCATACTAATATTTTTAATGAATGCTTGTACAAAAGATGGAAATTGTAGTGATGGCATTCAAAATAATGGGGAATTGGGTATAGATTGTTGTGGCGAATGTGCTCCTTGCGATTCATTAAATTTAGACTGCGAATATGGCTCTGGTACAGTAACTGCCTCTTGCTTCGATGGTATTCAAAATGGTGATGAAACTGGTGTTGATTGTGGTGGTTCAATTTGTCCGCCTTGTTCTAATACTGAAGATACAACTTCTAATCCTATAGACACAACCTCAAACCCTATTGATACTTCAATGGTAGATACACTAACAGTTATTTTTGACCAAAACCAGGTGTTTAAATAATATTACTTAAAATTATACTTTAGGTCTTCAAGGTTTTATACGAGTACTCCAAGTATGTGAAGGTCTTTATAATAAACGTTATGAAAAAGCAAATACCAAAAGTTAAAAACCAAAGTTTTTTGTTTGGTAATTTAAAGGCTTTTGCTGAAAACTCAATTGTTTTTTTGTACAAAACAGAGAAAAAATACGGTAAAATTTGCGAATTAGACTTTAGGATTGCTAAATCTTATATGCTTTCCGATCCCGATTATGTGAAGCACGTTTTACAAGATAACAATAAAAATTATAAGAAAAGTTTAGCCTATCAAATCGCCTTAAAATTACTTTTAGGCAATGGTTTGGTAACAAGCGAAGGTAATTTTTGGCGAAAACAACGCCGAATGGCACAACCAGCTTTTCACAAAAAACGTCTGCAAGGTTTTGTTTCCATAATGGAACAATCTACAAAAGAAATGCTGAAACGTTGGCAAACATTCGCTAAAGAACAAACAACTTTCGATGCTCAAGAAGAAATGACTTATGTTACAGCAGAAATTGTAGCTCGTGCAGTTTTTAGTTCAGATGTTACTGGCTTAGTAAAAAAGGTAAATGAGGCAATTTCTGATTTAAACGAGTTTGCCATTAAACGTTTGCGTTCAGTGGTTCGTTTGCCACTTTTTATTCCTACAAACGATAATAAAACCTATAAAAAACACTACCAATTTTTTGTAGATATGATAGGCGAAATTATTGATAAACGAAATGCTAGTTCTGAAAAAGCCGATGATTTACTACAAATGCTAATTGATGCTGAAGACATTGATTCGGGAGAAAAAATGAGCAAACAACAATTAATTGATGAATGTTTAACCATTTTTATTGCTGGAAATGAAACTTCGGCAATGGCAATGAGTTGGTGTATTATTTTATTAAATCAACACCCAGAAA
>JAHDDA010000059.1:0-2698 GCA_020629595.1 Chitinophagales bacterium | reverse complement strand
CCAGTGCAAGTATCGAAAATGTAAACACAAAAAATCTTGTATTGAATTGTAAATTATTATTTCTGAAAATAAAAACTAAAATAAAACAATAAATTTGCTGTTATGAATACCAAAATTCTCATTTTGCAAAATATAATACAACTCTTATTTTTAATCTTTACTCATAACTTTTTGTTTGGTCAATGCAACCAACCAACTACTAACGTTTTAGATTTAGAAGAAACAGATGGTGTTAAAATTGTGGGAACAGAGGACTATGAAAAACTGGGCTTTACAGTTAATGAAGTGGGTGACTTTAATGGAGATGGCTTTAATGATTTTATGATAGGAGCAATTCAAAGTTATCCCAACTCTTATAATGAGCCAGGTAAAGTTTATGTGATTTTTGGTACTGGCAATAATTTATCTAGTTCGTTTAAATTGAGTGACATTAATGGCTCTAATGGCTTTATAATTTATGGTAATAAACCCACAGGAGATTTAGGTGTTTCAATCAATTCACTTGGAGATATTAATGATGATGGATTTGATGACATTATTATGGCAACTGGTACAGCTGCTGCTGGTCCTTTAAGTGAAGGAGATATTTGTGTAATTTATGGTACAAACAATGTGTATGAAAACGGTCTTCACTTAAATGATATTAATGGAGAAAATGGATTTATTATAACTCGAGAATACGAATATTCATATTTTGGAAGAGCTTTAGGTAAAGGAGGTGATGTAAATAATGATGGGATTAATGATATTATACTGGGTAACCCTAGTGGTTTTGTACATATTATTTATGGAAATACAAATGGCTTTTCAGAAATTATAGATGTTGATAACCTTGATGAAAATGTTGGATTTACGATTAAAGGAAAATACCAACAAAGATTTTGGTGGGCTGTTGATATTGTTGACGACGTAAATGGTGATGGCATAAGTGATATACTTGTTGGTGCTCCAAATTATGGACTAGCTGATGATGAACAAGGCTGGGGTGCATGTTATGTTATTTTTGGTAAAAATGGAAATTTCCCGAACCTTATAGATGTAGCAGATTTAAATGGAGAAAATGGCTTTTTACTTGTTGGAGAAAAACATGCAACCGGTATATCTGTTCATGGAATAGGCGACTTTAATATAGATGGTGTAAATGATTTCATAGTAAGATCCGATGGTAGCGATAAAAACGGAGTAGTTATTTTTGGTCGTACTGATGGTTTTCCTGAAAAAGTTCTGGTATCTGAACTTGGCTTTGGTGAAGGATTTGACGTAAGTAGCTTTGATCTTGGATATTACAACCGTTATGGGTTAAGAGGTGTATCTGATATTAATAATGACGGAATAAAAGACTTATTATTGGGCAACTTTACAGATGATGAAGTTTATGTTCTTTTAGGAGGGCATCCACCTTATGCAACAGTTGTACAACTAGATTTATTAGATGGAACCGAAAGATTCAAATATAAAAGCAACAATGACTTTTTTGGTTATGCAGTTGATGGAATTGGGGATATTAATGGTGATGGAATTGGAGATATAGTAGTAGGTGCTTATAGTCATTCTAGTGATGGATTTGATGATAATGGAGCTGTATATGTTATTTATGGTAAATGTTGTATTACCTATTTTGAAGATTTTGATGGTGATGGATTAGGGAATCCAGATGTTACAACTGGAAGTTGTCAACAACCAGAAGGCTTCATAGATAATGCAGATGACACCAATGATGATTGCATAGGGTTTTCTGATGAATGTGGAGTTTGTGGTGGAACTGGAATTCCAGAAGGAGAATGCGATTGCAATGGTGCTTTACCCTTAATTTGGTACGAAGATTTTGATGGTGATGGTTTAGGGAATTTAGAATCAACTATTTTATCTTGTGAACAAATAGAAGGTTATGTTTCGAATTCTGATGATGATTGTGATGAATTAGATGATGAATGTGGAGTTTGTGATGGACCTGGTATTCCAGAGGGATATTGTGATTGTACAACTCCAATTCCTGCTTGGTTTTTTGATAACGACGGAGATGGTTTAGGAGGAGATATATTTATCTTTTCTTGTGAACAACCAGTTGGAACAGTAAATAATAGCAACGATGATTGTGATGGAGAATTTGATGTTTGTGGGGTTTGTAATGGCAATAGTATTATTACTCAAAATTGTGATTGCCAACAAATGATTTTATGGTTTGCAGATATTGATGGAGATGGATTAGGTAACCCTGCAATTTTCATAAATAGTTGCACTCAACCATTAGGATATGTTTCTAACAATTTTGATGATTTCGAAGGTTTTATTACAAGTAACGAAACTATTTCTGATATTGAATATATGACAATATTTCCCAATCCTGTTTACGAGGCACTTAATATTAAGATTAACCAACTGAATACTCCATCATCCATTAGAATTTTCAACATTTCTGGACAATTAATGATTCAAAAGTCAATATCATATTATTCTACCTCACATCAAATTAATACATCAGATTTAGATTCTGGTATGTATATTCTTGAAATAGAAACTCTCAATAAAACTTATATTCAAAAAATTATAGTAAAATAATTGTCAGTAATGCAAATACAGATACAAGGTTGAAGGTTAAATATAAATAACGTCAGCTTTCAATACTTGTTTAGACACAATTAATACTTACAATAAAGAATTTTTAAACAAATACAATTTTTACCCCAATCCAGCAGAT
>JAHDDA010000058.1 GCA_020629595.1 Chitinophagales bacterium | reverse complement strand
GCTCCTTGTCCAGCAGCAATAATTTCAAGAGAAATGGTTTCATCATTATTTATAATATCCATAATTCCACTATAATCTTGAATATCAATTGGAACAAAAACAATGGTAATTTCTACTGTTTCACCAACAGCTAAAGAATAAAAACTACTTGGTTCAATTTGGAAAGCATCACCAAAGGCAGTTATAAAGTCGTTAATATTCAATACATCTGTTCCTGTATTGGTAATTGTTATAGTTTGCGAACTTGTGTTTCCAATTAATACCGAACCAAAATCTAATACTGCAGCAGCTTCAACTTCAATTTGAGGTACACCAACAACTGTCATTATTATTGGCACTTCAATTACTGGGTTTGTTGGATCGTTTGAGGTAATAATTACAGTTGCTTCATACGTTCCACCAATTAAACCATCGGCATCAACATTTACAGTGTAAGTAGTAAAACCATCAGGGAAAGCAGAAACATCACAATCGCTACCAATTACTTCTAACCAAGTAGAGAAACCTGTTAATTCTACTGAAACAAATGAACCATCTCCATCAGCAAAAGTAAATGTACCTGATGCAACTTCAGAATTTGTTGAAGCATTTAATACTGTGAACGGACCATCTAAACCACCATCGCCAAAGGTGTCGTATAAGTTTAAGTTGTAAGTTGTTTCTGGATTTAAGCCTTCGCTTATTAACACTTCATAAGTTACACCAGCATCAGTATAAGTTCCTGGCTCAACACCCGTAATTACATTGCCATCTTGGTCGGTTACATCCCAATAAAATTCTGTTGGGAAAAAATCTGTTGTAAAAGTAAATAAATATCCCGAACCTGAACCAATTATGGTTTCAGTACAAAATTCTAAGTCGCTGAGTCCAATATTGGTGACATCAAAGGTTGTAGAACCTTGTTCATCTACATTTACCGTTATTTCTACTGGGTCTGGTATTACTGAGACTAATGGTGCTCCAACACCTTCTGCATTTATAATTATATCTACCTCTGGAGTATCTAAATCATTGCTAAAAATAGTCATTATTAAACCTTCAATTATTTCAATTTCATCGGGCGAATAAGTAATTACTATTGATTGCGATAAACCTGGAAAAACAATAAAGTCTGTTTCACTAATCGTAAAAGCATCATTGTCTAAAAGAATGTCATTTATCTCAAGTGTATCTTGCCCAGTATTAAAGATGGTAAGAATTAAAGATTCTTCAGTAAATTGTATAACTTGCCCAAAATCTAAGGTATCAGTAGAAACTTCAATTTCTGGGCGACCAGTAACTGTAATGGTAATTGGCGTTATACAAAAAGGGTTGTCAATATCGTTTGTAGCTACTGTTAAGAAGTAAGTATAAGTTCCATCAGGTACACCTTCTGTGTCTATTTCTAAAGTAATATCGCCAAATTGACCAGCAGGAACTACGCCACTTTCGGGAAAAGCTGAAAGCCACTGAACATTAGTAACACCACTTCCCCATTTTACAACATTGGTTAATATTTGTTGCATATCTTCATTGGCATAAGCGTAGTTAAACCCTAAGTGAACAACATTACCTCCATTTCCATTAACATTTTCACGTACAGCCACCATATCGTTACCCTGAAAAGTAGCAAGTGTTTGAGCATCTTCATTGGTTATATTATACAAGGTTGTACTAACCTGTCCTGTAAAAGTTGCTGGAATATTTTTCATTATTGGATGACTTGCATTGGTTACAGAAATGGTTGGTGCATCGAAGTCATCTCCATTATAATTTCCTTCTAATAAACCAGAATTAAAAATTACATTGTGATCATTTGTTCCATTTACACTAGATTGCCCTAAGAAAACTACTGTTCCACCATTATCTACATAATTGTTTAGTACTCCTTGAAAATCTGAAAAACGATCTTCCTCTAAATCACCTTGGTGTGCTAATACTAAGAAAATTTGTTTACTTTCCAATTCTAAAGATAATTCATCTGGGTTTTCTGTATTTGAATAGTAGAAATTTACATTTGGCACAGTGAACCCAATATGGCTTACAGGATTTGAATAAGTAATGTCATCTTGGTTGCCCCAGTCATATACCAAAACTTGAGTAATACCAGCAATGGCATTACTCAATCCTACAATTTCGTAATTTAATTCTCCTAAACCAACAACGGGGAAATTTCCTAAACCAAAAGTTACAGAAGTATCTTGTCCTGAAATTAATGTAAAATCATAAGGTGCATCATCAGAACAAAGATCAAAATCGAAATCGCTATCGTAATTAACTAACTGTGGCGGTGTTTGCACTGTAAAACTTTGTGCTTCCGTACTTGATTCTCCTTCACAGTTCGAAACAGTTAATTCAACTGTATAATCACCTGCTTCAGTAAATAAAACAACAGGATTTTGATCGGTTGAAGTTACGCCATTACTAAAAGTCCACAACCATTGTCCTGGGTTATTTTCTGATAAATCATTAATTTGAATTGGTGAATTATAAGGAACTGAATCATCTTCTATTTCAAAAGCAGCAATTGGTGCTTCTACATCATTTACTACACTCCAAAACATTGTAAAACCACTTTCTGGGAAAGTGAAAAACTCATCGGTTTCAAAAACAACACTTATTGCTCCAGATGTAGCAGTTAAAGGTTCTCCACCATTTGGCAAACCTCCACCAGAAAAATATTGACCAATTAATTCGGCATTTGGATAAACTCCGTCATAAACCGAAACATTATCGTTTCCAAATTCATACAAGAAAAACTCACTAAACGTAACCTCTATAATTGTTCCTGCTCCTGGTTGAATAATGGTAACTCCATCATCGTTTGGTCCATAAATTCCATCGGGTCCACCGCTATCAAATAACGTTCCTTGACATTCAGATATTATTTGTTCGCCAGTTGAAGGCATATTAAATTCAAAACATTGAGAATTTTGTGAATCGAATAAAATTAAATTTTCACGTGTCAAAACATCGCAACCAAAATCGTTACAAACCTCTAAAGAAACCGTATAAGTTCCTTCTTCGGAATAAGTATGTGCAGGGTTTTGTTCGGTTGAAGTATTGCCATCTCCAAAATTCCAAGACCAAGATTGTGGGTCTAATAAACTTTCATCTGAAAATTGAATTGCTCCATCACAAGTTACAAAATTGGTAACAACAGGATCATAATCTGGTGTAAAGTTTACAATTGGTGGCTGATCAACCGAAAAGCAAGAAATTGATGCTGTAAAACCTGGGCGAGTTACAGAACCATCTGAAGTAGCTTCTATATAAAAAGCTCCTGAAAAAGACAAAACTGGCTCACCACCAAATGGTAAGTTCCCTGTTAAGTCATCGGTAAACTCACCCAATAGGTTTCCACCTGCATCATCACCATCATAAATTCTAAAGAAATCGAAATTATTTTCAAAATTAAATTCGGTAAAAGTCAATATTGGGTTTTGCCCATCTTCACTTGCCGTTAAAACTAAGCCTCCAAACATTCCATTCGGATATTCGCCATCGCCACCTGCATCTTGTAATATTCCTTGACAAGTTGATATTTCTTCAACACCATTAGCTGGTACTTGAAATAAGAAGCATTGGTCGTTCATTGGCTCATAGCTTATTAGATTTTCTTTTGTAATTGTTTCACAACCAAAATCATTGCAAACTTCTAATGAAACTGTAAATGTTCCCTCTTCGGTGTAGGTATGTGTTGGATTTTGCTCGGTTGAAGTGTTTCCATCGCCAAAATCCCAAGCCCAAGTGTTTGGGTTTAGTAAACTTTGGTCGGAAAATTGTACTGTTCCATCACATTCTAAAATAGAATTTCCATCGCCATCGGGTGCAAAACCTGCAATTGGTGGTTGTTCTGAAGAGTAACAACCAATTACTGCTGAAAAACCAGGAGCTGTGACAGTAAAATCTGAATCGGCGGTAATATAAAAAGCTCCAGAAAGCGATAAAACAACTTCACCACCAAAAGGTAAATCATTAGATAAGTCCCCTGTAAACTGACCTAAAAGTGTTCCATTTGCATCTGAACCGTCATAAACAAAAAGGTTGTCAAATCCATTTTCAAAATTAAATTCGGTGAATTGAATGCTAGGATTTTGATTTTCTTCGGATGCGGTTATTGCAATGGAGCTTACCATATCATTAGGATATTCTCCGTCTCCTCCAGCATCTTGTAAAATTCCTTCACATACACTCAATGTTTCATCGCCCACTGCAGGCATTAAATAAACTTCTTGAGCAATTAAACTAGAAGAGAAAATAATTAGAGTTAATACAATAAAAAGTGTTGAGTACAAGTTTTTCATTTGCAAAAATATTCGGTTAAAAATTGTATATATTGAAATATGAATTTCAACTATAAACTTGAAATTCTAAATTAACTACTAATAAGTAATTTGTGTTAATGAAAACTATTTTTTATGCACTTAATTCGTGTTTGTTTTCTAAAAGACATCAATTATAGTAATTATGTATATTTATTTGTCAAAAAATTTGATATGGCTATTAGATTATTTTCATTTTTTCTAATCTTCTTGGGTTCAATTAATATTCAAGCATCTGAAATTATAAATAATAATTTCTTTGAAAAGTGTGATGTATTTTTCAAAAATTATGTTTTCAACGGTCAAGTAAATTACGATGCTTTGAAAGAAAATCCTACCGAATTATTTGATTTAGTAAAAGTGGTTCATAACGCCGAATTGGAAAACTTAGATACTGCTGGACAAAAAGCGTTTTATATAAACGCATACAACTTAAATGTTATAAAATCTGTGGTTTTAAATTACCCTATAAATTCGGTAATGGATGTTAGTGGTTTTTTTGATAATGAAAAACATTGGATTGCTAATAAACAAATGACACTTAATGATTTAGAAAACAAACTCATTCGTCCAACTTTTAACGATGCCCGATTACACTTTGTATTAGTTTGTGGTGCGGTTGGTTGTCCACCTATTATAAATAATGCCTACACACCACAAAATGTAGAAGAACTTTTAGAACGCCAAACTAAAAGGGCTATTAACGATCCTAATTTTATAAGGCGAGAGAGTAAAGAAATTAAATTATCTAAAATTTTTGAATGGTACGCTGAAGACTTTGGCAAAGGAAAGGAGGCATTAGTCATTTTTCTGAATAAATATTCTGAAAAAAACAAAATTAAAGGAACACCTAAGTTTTCTTATTATCCTTATGATTGGCAATTAAACAAAGTTACTACTCCAAATACAGAAACTGAATTAAAGAAAGAAAGCACTGACTTTACAGACAGAGCAATAACTCCAGCTCCAACTGATGAACGTTATTTTGTTTCGGCACTTTATACTAGAGGACAATATGAACTAAATATTTTTAATAATTACTTTACCTCAAAAAGCAAAAACTTATTGGATGGAGGAAGAAAATTTGTGGGTAGAACTACCTTTTTTACTGCATTTGTAAGTGGTTTATTTGGTATTAATAATAGGTTTAATGTGGGTTTTGATGCGAAGGTTCGTTCAGTTGCTCAGAACAATTCTACCACAGATAGACCTGCCGAATTTTTAAACTTTGCCAATAATGATATTAATGAATCTGGAAATTACAACCGATTTCAGTTAACGGCTATTGGTCCAAGAATAAAATATACACCTATTAAAAATTTTGGCAGTTTTTCGGTTCAGCAAACATTGTATATTCCAACAGGAAAAAATTTAGAAGGCGGTAACGGTAAAGGTTTTGCCGATTGGCAAGGCTTAACACTTTGGAATCAGTTTTTTTATGATAACCCAATAAATGATAAATTTAGTTTATTTGTAGAGTTCGATGTATTGTTAGAAAACTTCACTTCTGCATTTGCAGAAAACCACTATTGGCAGTTTAGTACACCAATGACAATTATTCCTAGTTATTTTCCTAATAATAAAATTACCATTTATGCTTTAATGGGCTCTGCCCCACAATGGGCATTTAGCAAATCGGCTGGTTCAGATAGCGTAAAATCTTATGCTCCTTACAATCAATATGGTTTAGGTTTTAAATATCAATTTAACAAGCGTTTTTTGGGAGAACTATTATACACCGAGTTTGTAAATAGCTCCTTTAACACCGCCAGAACTTTTAATATAGGTTTACGCTATATTCATAGGTAACTTAAAAATTATTAAACACATATAACAAGCAGTACAATTTAACGTCTTATATAAGTATGGCTCAATATTATTTATTTAGATATTGAACAAAATACTTATATTTATTAAGTTATGAAAAACGTACTATTACTAATTAGCATTTTGGTTTTTTGTTCAAATTGGGCATTAGGTCAAAAGCAAGAAATACCTAAAAAAGCCGCTAAAGCTTACCAAGATGCTAGACTGGCTTATACCTTCGAAAATAGAAAAGAAGCAATTGAACATTTAGAGAAAGCAATTAAAGTTTATCCGAAATACGTTAACGCTATTGCATTAATGGCAAAATTGGAAGGAGAGCTTGAAAATTATGAAAAGGCAATTAGCTTATATAAAGATTTAATAGCATTAGTACCTAATGATGAGTGTAAAGCCTATTTACAAATTGGAAAACTTTATATTAAGCAAGCAAACTACCCAATGGCAATTGAAGCATTTGAAACAAGTGCAAATGCTCCTAATTGTAGGGCTTCAACTATTGAAAATGCCGTAATACAATTAGAAATTTGTCATTTTAGAGATTCAATGATCAATAATCCAGTATCATTTAATCCCATTCCTTTCGATACCTTAATCAATTCTTCTGAGGTTCACGATTATTTACCTATGTTAACTGCCGATGGCGAACATTTGTTTTTTACCAAAAGAATGGGTGATCCACCTATTTATGATGAAAACTTTTATGAAGCTAGCAAAAATGAAAACGGCGAATGGGAAAAAGCAGTTGATATGGGCAGCCCTATAAACACCCCTTTTAACGAAGGTGCTTTAACTATTTCGCCCGATGGAAAACGCTTATTTTTTGCCGCAATGGATAGGTTCGGAGGCGAGGGGAATTTTGATATTTGGTATTCGTACAAAAAAAATGGAAAATGGATTCGCCCTTTAAATTTAGGTCGTCCAGTGAACGGTCCTTTATGGGAATCACAACCCTCTATTTCAGCCGATGGTAAGGAACTTTTTTTTGCTGCCAAAAACGGAAAAGGCGAAGGGGACATTGATATTTTTGTAAGTAAGTTAGTTGATAACATTTGGCAAGAACCTGAAAATTTAGGTAAAAAGATTAACACCAAAGGTGCTGATCAATGTCCATTTATTCATCCAGATGGCAAAACGCTATACTTTGCTTCAAGTGGTCATAAGGGAATGGGTTCGTCAGATTTATTTGTGGTTAGAAGAAATGCTCTTGGAGAATGGGGTGAACCAAAAAATTTAGGCTACCCAATAAATACTTTAAAAAATGAAAACAGCCTTTTTGTTAGTGCCGATGGGAAAACTGGTTATTATTCTCAATTTATAAATAATAGTTTTGATTTAGTGAGTTTTGATATTCCAAAGCACGCACAACCCGATGCTGTTACCTATGTAAAAGGTACAGTTGCTTCTGCTGAAACAAAGCTATTCATAAACTCAAAAATTGAAATTTATGATGCCCTGAATGGAGAATTATTGGCAATTACTGAAACGAGTGAAAAAGAATCTGAATTTTTAATTACACTACCCATTGGAAAAAATTATATTTTTAGTGTAAACAATGAAGCATTTTTACCCCACTCCGAAAATTTTTCTTTAGCAAATGCTGAAATATTGAAAAGCTACGAATTGGAAATTTTTTTAACGCCTATTCCAAAAGCTGTAACTGTTGTTGAAAACACCCCCAATCCAGTAGTTGAAAATAAAATAGTTATGAAAAACATAACTTTTGAAACTAATTCGGCAGATTTGAAAAAAAGTTCTTTCATAGAATTAAATAAAATTGTAGAAATTTTAAAAGATAATAAATCTATAAAAATGCGTATTGAGGGGCACACCGATAATGTAGGTAGCGACTCGGCTAATCTAACTCTATCGCAAAAACGAGCCGATGCAGTTAAATCATTTTTAGTAGAGAGTGGTATAATTTCTTCTAGACTATCGAGCATAGGAAAAGGGGAAACCAATCCTATTGACACAAATAATACTGAAGAAGGAAGGGCTAATAATAGGCGAACTGAATTTATTATTGAATAAATTTCGATTTTTTCTTATAATCGGCATTATTGGCATAAATGAATAATCCACTTCCGTTTTTGATTGTATTGATGATTTCTTTCGATAAATGACGTGGTAAAGCCGGGCATCCCCAACTTCTTCCTGCTCTATTATGTTGTGCAATAAAGTCATCACTCATATAATCGGCTCCATGAATAACAATTGCTCGTTCATACGCTTTATGGTTAATATTTTTCTCAACACCATGCAAACGCAACGAAAAACCATGTTTACCATAGTAGGTTTGTCCTGTTTTAAAAAATCCTAGACTACTTTGCTTTGATTCGGGAATGTTAGAGAAGTTTTTTGCATATTGATAACCTGTATTTTTTCCATGTGAAGTGAACGTTTTGTATAATAGCTTATTGGCTTTTATATCAATTACATAAAATCTTTTTTGATTTGAGGGCTTAGTAAAATCAATAATCGTTAATATATTATTATTGCTAAGTTGTGTATTCATATATGCTTTAAAGGCTAACTCAAAAGCATTAAAGTTTAAATCTTGTGCATTGGCTGGTAATGCATTAAACTTTTCTAAAACAATAGATTTTGCAACTTTTGTATTATCGAAAGAAGCAGTTTTATTGGTGGTAAAACTAAATGATAAACAAGTAAAAACTAAGAGTATTAAAAATTTTGAAATTTTTGAAAAGAATTGCGATTTCATTCTAAAAAAGATACAATAATGTTAACGAACGCTTAAAAATACGAATGAACTATAATTTTCTTATTCGATTTTATCGGTTTAACATTTTAGCCTCTTAATTGCTTGTTATAAGTGTAATAAAACAAACAAATATTAACTGTTTTTATTTTGGGGGAACGTAAATGTAAAAGTAGAACCTATGCCTAATTCAGAAGTAACCCAAAGTTGTCCTTTATAACTTTCAATAATTTTTTTACAAGAAGCCAAGCCTAATCCATGTCCTTTTACTTCTTTACTTGAGTGGTTTCTTTTAAAAGGTTCAAAAATTTCGGTTAGCATATTTTTAGGGATTCCTTGTCCATTATCTTCAATGGCAATTTTATAATAATCTGAGAGTTCAAAGAAGCGTACAATAATTTGTGGGGCTTGGTTTGGTTTACAATATTTCAAACTATTTCCAATAATATTCTGAAATAATTGAATCATTGGTGTTTCATTTGCCCAAATAATTGGTAATTTTTTTTCTATAATTAATGTGCCTTTTTTTTCTGTAAAATCACTAGATAAATTTGCCTTAACCCTAACAATTATATTATTCAAATCAATTTGTTGTGGTGCTTTATCTATTTTACCAGATTTTGCAAATGACAATAAATCATCTACAAAAGACTGCATATTATTAACTCCAGTATTTACAAATTGTAGGTATTCGGTAGTTTTATCTATCTCATTTGATTTTAGGGCTAAATGACTAAAGTTTTTAATTGTACGTATGGGTGCTTTTAAATCGTGAGCTAAAATGTTTAAAAAGTCTCTTTGATTTTTATATTCTTGTTCTAATATTCTTTTGAACTCTATTTCTTTATTTAAAAGATTCTTTTGTAATGAAATTTCTTTTTCCTTTTCTTTTACTTTATGCTCAATGGCTAATCTTTGTAATCTCGCATCTCTTTTAATTCCATCCACTTTCTCTCTAAAACGAATGTATTTTGAAGCAATTTTATAGGCGTTTTTATAATCTTCTATTTCTTCAAAATATTTACGTATTTCGTGATATAATACATCTTGAGATTTAAAATGTGCTTCGCTAACTTTATCTTCAAACGAGTTGTAAAGTTCAATCGCCTTTTCAAACTCATTTAGTTTTAGTAAACAAGCACATAATATACATTGTGTTGACCAATAGTTATTTATTAAAATTTCGTGCTTTTTGCACAACACAATGCATTGTATAGCACAACATCGTAGGCTTGGTTATACTTCCCTAAATAGTAAAGGCTATGTACCTGTACCATTAAAATGCTAATATATGTGCCTGGATACTTACTAACTGAACAAATGGCAGTAGCCTTTATTGTTAAATCTAAGGCTTGTTTGTATTTCTTAGACAAATTATAACAATCGGCAAGGCAATACATAAAAGAGGAACTTAAACGAATATTTTTGCACTCTTTACTTAACGGAATAGATTTTTCTATAAAATATTCTGCTTGTTCAAAATCTTCAAAATGAGAAAAAAGTAAACCTAAGTTTCTATACGAAATTGATAATTCTTCAAGCTCTTTTAAAGTTTTATTTTGTTTTTGTTCAAGTTGTTCTGCAGCAACTTTATAACTTATATAGCTTTCTTTATAATTTGCCTGTAAATAATAAACTGCACCTAATAAATTGTTCACTTTAGCAATGCCATAAATATCACTTTCTTCTTCATAAATTTCTAAAGCAATATTACCGCAATCAAGTGATAATTCAAATTCGTTTTTAAAGCTAAAAGCAAATGCAATAAAACGATTAATTTCAGCAAGCTCAGTTTTATTTAGTATTAAATCATAGTTATCTATTGCTGTAATTGTGTTGTAATCTGCTATACATTTATCATAATTACCTTCACTTACCGAAGCTCTAATTCTGCAGTATAAGCCTTTTAAGATTCCTTTTTCATAAGAAAGTTCATAAGATTTATTTAGTGCTTTTTCAACACTTTTACTGCTAAGTTGTGGATTGCTTTCACCTTGGTAATAAGCAATTTTAAGTAAATCGTCTATTTCATTTACTAATACAGAGTAAGCCTTGGTACTATTTTCTGTTTTTGAGGTTTTTGTATGAGTAGCTTTTCCTTTCAAAGTAATATTTTATAGTAAAAACTAAATGCCGTAGAACGTATTTGATTGCTATTATGTTTGAAAGTTTAAAGATTTAACTTTTCATTTATCTTTCACTCTGTTTATTTCAAAAGCGATTGTATATATAAATGAACTTATAATTGCTTTTATTAAATTAGACCTCAGTACAGGACATTTTTTTGATTACGATTGTAGTGATGGCGATTTATCGCATCAGGACACGATAACAATGCGATTGCCGATCGCTATTCCTATAAAGTATTTCATTTTTGTCCTGTACTTAGAAATTAGACTTTAATACGTTTTTTTTATGAACCATTTGAAATGCGATAAATTGGCATACCTAATATTACAATAAAAAACGTTTTAAACTTTCTTATAAGACATACTTTAAATTGTGATAAAACTTCTAGCGTTATTATGACTAAAAAACAAGAAAAATAGAGCGTCGCTTAAAAAAGTGGTATGATTTTTCTGTTTTAATAGTTTTA
>JAHDDA010000057.1 GCA_020629595.1 Chitinophagales bacterium | reverse complement strand
CACAAAAAGGGGTTGTAAACAAGTTACCAACTGAATCACTACAATTGGGATTATTTACAAAAAAGGCATTTACATTTTTACTATTTCCATCTCCTTCAAAGTTTACTTCAAAAACTTCATTATTGGCTTCTGTACCGAATGGAACGCTAAATATCTGTCCATTAATATTCAAATTACCAGGCGCATTAATGTAATCAACAAGTATTTTGAAGGTAGCGCTTCCATCTGGATTACACGAACTTTCCCCTCCAATAGCACCTTTAATTTTAAGGTAACATTGTGCTTTTAAGTTTGAAGGAGTTACAAAAATCAAAAGAAATAATAAACATAATTTATAGATTAGCATATTTAGAATAGTTGTTTTTATGTTGTTCAAAATAATAATTTAAAGAGTTAAGTTGGGTAAAGCTCTTATTAGTTAATTCTGAATCATAGGGTGTCCAATCTTACTTTTATTCATATCCCAAAAATTGAAATCAAGATTATTAATAATCCCATTTCCATCAGCGTCTTGACTTAAATATTGATTTATTTGTGCATTATTTTTACCCCAAACATTATAATCTAAATTATTGATTAAACCATTACAATCAAAATCACCTGATATCATTGTTTGTTTTCCATATTTTTCAACAGTTTGATTTATACCTAATACATTTTCTTTTTGGGAAAAATCAATAAAACTGATTGAACTGATATCTCCTATTATTGGTAAATGAGACTTATGATGAACACTTAAGTATTTATAATCTTCTTGTGCTGGAATAACAAAACTTAGACTTGAAGAGCCATTTAAGTCATTGACATATCCATTTTTTTTGAGAATTAAAGGTCTTTCCGAAATAACATCTCCATTAGAGTTGTGAATTTTTACTAATACCCAATCTACCATTGTGCTTGGAATATTGTTCATATACTCAACTCCTTGATAAGTAGGTAATATATCAGTAAAAGGTTGTAAATTAGGTATTAAGTTTTCAAAATTTAAAACAGTTGACATTTGACCAATTTCCTGAAAAAAACCTTCTAAATACACCCTTACCGCAATTGACAAATCGAATTCTGTTATATCACAATCATCAGGAATACCATCATTATCGAAATCTAACATATCGTTAAATCCTGCACATACATCAAAAGCGTCACACACTCCATCATTATCGGAATCTTGAAAAGTTCCAATACATTCGCAATTTGAATTGTAAACATCATTTATGGTACAAACATCGCCATCATTACAAGAGGTATTTAAAGCACAATTTCCATTTGTGTTATCATTGGAATTGCATATTCCATCGTTATCGGAATCTTGAAATAAGCCTACACATTGGCAGTTGGAATTGTAAGTATCATTTATGGTACAAGAATCTCCATCGTTACAAGAACCATTTAAAGTACAATTTCCGTTTGTATTATCATTGGCGTTGCAAATTCCATCGTTATCAGAATCTTGAAATAAGCCTACACATTGGCAGTTGGAATTGTAAGTATCGTTTATGGTGCAAGGATCACCATCGTTGCAGGCATTCCCAATTATATTATCATTTTGTCCTGGGCATTGATCTTGGCTATCAGGTACTCCATCATTATCTGAATCAGAAATGACAATATTAGGAGGCGTAGAACAGCTTATTAATTTAAAACGTTGGTTATCTCCATTGGTAGATTGCCATTGATGGACGTTTGCACCTTGAGCAGTAGATATTCCACTAACATCTAGAAATTTACCACTATTTTTATTTTGAAGCTTAAAATATCCATTTCCCACATCTTCAAAATACCAACGATGGTGGTTGGCACTCAAATTAACTTTCCATATAGCTACATTATCTCCGTTAGAACCACCCGAAGAAGCAACCTCTAGTCCATTTTCGCTATTGTAAGAGTAGATATAATATCCATCGTTGTTTATAGATTTTACAATTTCAAATTTTTCATCATTACCTCCAAAGTAATCACTTTGTTCTACATTTCCTTTTTGTCCTGCACCACTTGCTGCCGATAAATATTTTCCACTATGTTTAAATTCAAAGAAATAACAGCCCTCTGCTATATTGGTAGAAGTATCACAGGCATCTGGAATACCGTCATTATCACTATCTAAGTTGTCGTTTCCTGTAGGACATATATCATAATAATTACAAACCCCATCTCCATCATCATCTAAAAATTCGCCTATACAAGTACAGTTATTATCGTATTTATCATTAATAGTGCAATTATTTCCATCATTACAACTATTCCCAATAATATTATCGTTTTGTCCTGGGCATTGATCTTGATTATCAGGTACTCCATCATTATCTGCATCAGCTATGCAAGCACTCACTATTACAGTTAATGTTTTTATTGCTTCACAACCTTTATCATCTGTTGCAACAACTGTATATGTTCCAGCGTGTGTACTGTTTATATTATTAGAAACTAATATATCTCCACCGTTCCCTCCTTTTCCAGAAAAACCATTTGGACTAGTCCATTGATAACTTGGCAAACCGTTGGGGTTAGCTGATAAAACTAGTTCATCACCAACACAAACTTCAGCAGAACAATCTCCATTATTCCAACCACCTGAAGCATTTATTCTATATTCACATACCAAATTTAAATTACACGGTTCTTGACAGGGGGCACATGGGCCACCACAATCAATTCCTGTTTCTCCTTGATTTTGAATACCATCGTTACAACTCTCGTTAGAAGGAGTGTCGTTTAAGCAAAAGTTTGTAGTTTCAGAATTTGTAAAACTACCACCTGAAGCTAAGGTTTCTCCGTTAGAAGTTATACTGTAAGAACCATTACCATAACCACAACATATCCCATCGCCATAAGAATCATTTATTACAAAATTATAACAGCCATCTGCCAAACAACTTGTAGAGTTTATAGTAGAATTTGCATTATTATAACCACTTCCTGAATCTACTGTTTGTCCGTTTTCATTTATAATTGACCAAGAAGTCTCAGCTGGATAACTATCTAAACTAATCGTTACTGTAACATTTGTTCCATTAATACAAGGACAAGGCGTACAAGGACCTCCACAATCAATGCCATCTTCACCTTGGTTTTGAATACCATCATTACAATTAGCTGTAACAGGGACTTCCCCATCACAATCAAATTTACAAGAAGCATTATTGTAATAATATCTAATTAAATCTCCAGGTTGTTGCCCAAACCCTTCGTAGTAGTTTACTCCATAATTAGTTAGATGGCAATAACTCATTACCGTTCCTCCGTTTGTTGGGGCTGGTCCTGGAGAGCAATTTCCATCTTCAGGTGAAACACAATTGTCCAAGGGTCCACCATCCCAAGAACAACTTTGTGTGTGAGGCGATCCAAAATTATGTCCTAACTCATGTGCCAAAACGTAAACTGTCCAAGAATATGTTGGCACATTTGAATAATAAGAATTAATACCGTTTGTACCATACCCATAATAATTTGAACAAAGCGCATTAACATAAGCCATTCCCCCTCCTCCATTATAATGAACATAATGTGCAACACTACCTGTCCAATTATTACTTGTTCTATAATTTCTATACGAATCTAAGCCAACATCGGCACTATACTTAAAAGGTTCTGCATTTGTCCATGTTGTAGTGCCTTCAATTTTAACACTTATTCCCTCATTGGCATAAATCATTGCTACTTGTGAAAAAGCACCATATATAAACTCTAAAGCACCATCAACGCTTCCTTTATCATTAATAATATCTACTCCTACATCATAATGTATTCCTATACATTCAGCTGCCATAGCTTTATTAGTATTCGTATTTTTCTGATTTTCATTGGGTAATTTCACATTTTTGGGTGGAGTAAAACAAGAAAAATTATTAAATTCATTAATATCGTTTTCTTGGTAAATGATATGCTCTTTAGAATTTTTCAGTTTTCCTATAACCAAGTTACCATTATCTTCTGAACTAATTAAGCCCATTATTTCATCATTAAAAACACTTATAGCAACTGTAGATTTTTCATTATCTTTAATTCTTCCCCAATAATGTTTTCCACTTACTTTAGGTGTATATTCTTTACCATTGGGCATTATAGTATTTTTGTAACTTGCGGTAAAAATATCGACCTCTACTAATTCAACTTCTAAATTTTCTTCAAATGGAATATTTAAAATTATATTACTAGATAATAATGAAGCATCATTTATTTTATCAATTTTTACATCTAATAATCCAAAACACTCTAATTCCTTAGGTAGTTTTTTTTCCAAGGATATTTTTTTTTGTTCAGCGACAGTCTTAAAAACTTTATCAGTATTTATAAAACTGTCTTTTGATGCCTTTGCCTTTTTAACTAAAGCATTTACTGCAATATTTTGTGCTGTTGTAGAAATAGAAATTAAACAGATTAGAGCAAACAAACAGAAAATATGTTTCATTTTAAAATAGAGGTTTAAAAACTTTTAAAAGAGCATAAATATCTAATTACTTATAGAGAGATTATCCTAGATAGATATTTAAAGTAGTGTAGTAGTTAGAAAATAGTGTAGATTTAAACAACATAAAAGTTAAATGCCTTGAGGCTCAACTTATGGCAAATATCAAATAAAGTTTTTATAGTTTACTTTTTATCTGTATATAAAAAAAAAGACAATTTACATTTTTAATTAAGGTTCTATTTACTGAATAATATTCAAAAACTAAACAAACAATTCAACTAAAAAACATAAAAGGCTGCAAATCAACAAAATAGAGAAAGGAAAACAAATTAAATAAAAAAATATATTTAGTAAAAAAAATTGTTTTGTTTTATTTTAAACAACAATTTAACTTGAAAAGAATAAGCATATTAAACCTTATGTTTTCTCGAACTATTACTCTAGTGTCTGAATTAAGGTTAGGAAAGAGATAAAATACGAGGAAATTGAGAACTCTACTTTTGGTTAATGTTACACAGAATAAAATTCTACTACAGAGGCATTGTAGCTGGAAGTTGTTTTTTGAAGTAGTTTAAGCAATTTCCTTTGGAGTTGTAATTAATAAGAGTTAACTGCAATAATTGGAGTTGTAATTATTGCAGTTAACTAAGGCTATAAAAGATTAAGCATCTTTTTTATCTTCTTCATTTGAGGCATCATTTTTTTCAGCAGTTTCTTCAGCGTTTTTTTCTGCTTCTGCAGCTTTATCTGCCACAAATTCATGTGCAGAATCAAATGCCTCGTTGGCTTTATCTTTTAATGCACCAAAAAAACCAGAAACTTTATCAGCAACATCTTCTAAAAGGTCTTCGCCTTTTTCAGCCATATTATTCAAATCTACTCCTGTTTTTTCTTCAAAAGTATCTTTTAAATCACTAGCTATTTCTGTTACTTTTTCAGTTGCTGAATTTAAGGTTTCACTTCCTTTTTCAGCCATTGAATCAATATCTAAACCCGTTTTTTCCTCAAGCGTATTTTTTAAACTTGAAGCGGTTTCTTCAGCTTTTTTACTAATGCTATCTAAAGTGCTTTCACCTTCCGATTTAATATCTTCTTCGCTTGCAACTACTTCATCAACTTTAATATCAATATTATCTAATTGATTTTCTACACATTCAATAGCAGGTTCAAGCACATCGTCATTTCCTTCAACATTCGCATCTGTTTCCACCTCACTTTTAGCAATCATTTCTTCAATTTTTGCTGTTTTTTCATCAACAGAAGCTTCTACTTTATTAGTTACCTTTTCGGCTTTATCTAAAATTTTATCTGTTTTTTCAGATGCAGAAGTTTTAATTATTTCTGCTGTTTCTTCTAATGCCTCCTTAGCTTTTTCTGTATTTTCAGCTACTAAATCATTGGCTTTTTCCTCGGCTGAAGCAGCAATTTCATTTACTGGCTTTTCTTTCTGTTCTGCTTTTTCAGCAACTACTTTTTTAGTTTCGGCTTCTTGCTTAGCTTTTTCGGCAGCTTTTGCTTGTTCTTCTTGTGCTTTTGCTAACTTTGCTTCTAAATCAAGCAAAGTTTTATTCATATCATCTAGTTTTTCTTGCTTAGATGCTACGGTAGTCTCCAAAAGTTGCATTTTAGCTTCACGCAATTGCACCTCCATTCGAGAACCTGCTTTTTCTACTTGTTTTTTATGGTATTCAAGGTCTTTTTTATCTCTACTTACCGATCTATCCATACGATCAATAGCCTTTTTTAAACCTGCAATACGCCCTTCTATTCTTCCTGAATTTTGGTTACTTCTTTTAGATTTTACTAAGTTAAAAACTTCATTTAGCTTACCCCAAATATCTTTGCGTTGCCCCATTTTAAGTTTTACCTCTTTCAAGTCTTTTTGGTAACCTTTTAACTGGTCAAAAATTTCTTTGAAGTTTTCGTTGTTTTCAATTCGGGTTTTAAACTCGCCCAATTTATTTACAACTGCTTCGTAATTTTCATTGGCTTCTTTTTCAAAATCAGCCTTATCAGATGACATTAGTTCCTTTAGTCTTTCAAAACTTTCATCTAAGATTTTTCGAAGCTCTGTAATTTGCGGACGATACAAGGTACGAGACATTGCGTGATCTTTAATTTTATTACTAAAGGCAACGGCTTCATCCCAATATGGTTTACTGTGTTCTTGTAAGCCTTTTACTTGCTCTGAAAATGCTGAAATATCGGCTTTCAATTGTTCAAATACTTGGTAAGCCAACATTTGGAAATACCATTCTTTTTCAGCACGAATGATTAAGTCTGTTTGTGTAGTTTTGATAGTTTCTGGTAAAAGATCAGAGTTAGACACGTCTCTTTCGGTATGTTCAAACGGTTGGGGAAAATCTTTTGGATCGATACTTGCCCAGTCTTCAAACATTTTTTCTACAAAATCTTCTTGTAAATTGGCTTTCTTAAATGTCCACAAATCTACTTTTTTGTCTTCTATTCGTAATCGAAGAGTGATTAAAATATCCTCTTCTTGTTCATTTTTGCCCCAAAGGACGATCTGCTTTTTCATCAGCTTATAAATTAATTCGTTACGGTTCTCAATTAAAATTGGAACACTAGTTCAAAAAATAAATGTAATATTTTTACGCAAAAAACATTCCTAAAGTTCAAGGTTGCTTGTTTATATCTAGCTCTAATAGGTTTTAAAACCATATTATGGCTAAGTTGTTTTTATTTTAAATGTAAAAAGCCCCTAAGTAGTTCCAACTTAGAGGCTTTATTTTAAATTATGCTGTAAAATATAAAGAAATGAGCTTATTTCTTATCTCCTTCTTGCATTTTACGCTTTAATTCGGCTAAAACATCTAAGTCTCCTAATGTTGACTTATCATTTGATCCTTTAGATACGTATTCTGAACGTTTTTTGCCTCCTTTTTTCTTATTGTTACTTTCCAGCCCAATTTTACTTTCGCCATTAGCTTTTCTTTCAATTTCGGCATGAGATACAATAATACGTTTATCATCTCTACTGAATTCAGTTACCATAAATTCAATAGCTTCATCTAAGGCTACACTATTGCCATCAACTTTCTTTAATTGCTTATTGAAACAGTAAGCTTCAACACCATAAGGTAATTGAACAACAGCTCCTTTATCATCTTTTTTCACAACAGTACCTTCGTGTACGGCACCAATTGGGAAAATCGACTCGAACGTATCCCATGGATCTTCTTCAATTTGCTTGTGTCCTAATGTAAGTTTACGGTTTTCTGCATCAATTTCTAATACTACAATTTCTAAATCTTCGCCTGGACGAGTGTATTCAGATGGGTGTGCGTAACGCTTAGTCCATGATAAATCAGAAATGTGTACCATTCCACCAATACCATCTTGTAATTCTACAAATACGCCATAAGGAGTTACATTCTGTACTTTTCCTGTGTGGCGACTTTCTACTGGGAATGTTTCAGCAATATTCGACCAAGGATCTTCTGATAATTGCTTAACTGATAACGACATTTTGCGTTCTTCACGATCAATTGTTACAACTTTTGCTTCGTACTCTTGTCCCAACTTGAAGTATTCACGTGAGTTAATTGGTTGGTTCGACCAAGATACCTCAGAAACGTGTACCAAACCTTCAACTCCTGGTTGAATTTCTAAGAAAGCACCGTAATCTTCGATATTAACAATTTTACCTTTTACTGTTGAACCTTCAACAATATCTTCAGCTAACACCTCCCATGGGTGTGGTTGTAATTGTTTTAAACCTAAAGAGATACGTTTTTTGTTGTCATCAAAGTCTAATACTACAACATTTATTGATTGTCCGTTTTCTAAAACATCGCTTGGGTGGTTTACACGTCCCCAAGAAATATCGGTAATGTATAATAAACCATCTACACCACCTAAGTCAATAAATGCTCCGAAGTCTGTAATATTTTTAATTACCCCTTCTAATACCTGACCTTTCTCTAATTGAGAAATAATTTGCTGACGTTGTTCTTCTAAATCGCTTTCAATAAGTGCTTTGTGCGATACAACGGCATTTTTAATTGCTTCGTTAATTTTAACAACTTTGAACTCCATTGATTTTCCAACATACGCATCGTAATCGGTAATTGGACGAACATCAATTTGAGAACCTGGTAAGAATGTTTCTAAACCGTTTACGTTCACAATTAAACCACCTTTAGTTTTACTAACAACGTTTCCTTTTACAACTTTTTCGTTTTCGTAAGAATCAACAATTGTTTCCCACGCACGAACTAATTTCGCTTTACGGCGTGATAAAATTAACTGTCCGTCTTTGTCTTCTTTGCTTTCAACATAAACTTCTACAACATCTCCAGCTTTAATGTCTGGCATATCACGAAATTCAGTACGTGCAATTAAACCGTCTGATTTAAAACCAATGTTTAAGACTACGTCTGATTTTGTAAGTGAAGCTATTTGAGCCGAAATTATTTCGTGATCGTTTATGGTTTTAAATGTACCACCATAAACTTCTTCCATACGTCCGAATTCTTCTTGGCTGTAAGGAGGTGCAAGGTTGTTACCTGCTTCCCAATCAAATTCATCATGAGGGGTTAAAGCTGTTTCATCTACAGCTTCAATAATTTTTTCTTCAGCGGTTGAGTTTTCAACTTGATTTTCTACTGCTTCGTTTTCAGTAGAATTTAGGTTTTTTTCTTCTTCAGTCAAAACCAAAATTTTGTGAAACTAGATAATGTTACATAAAATATCCAATTTCGGGTTAACAAATAATATTAAAAAGTCTGCAAAGATACAACATTATCAGTTGTCAGTGAGTTCTTAATTCTCAATTCACAGCTTATCTTTGCAAAATGTTTCATTATCTTAAAAATTTGTTATTCAAAAAATCAGAAGAAGGTCAGATTGAGAATAATTCAGAAAATAAAAACATAGAAGAAGAAGTGAACTTTTTAATTATAGGCTTAGGAAATATTGGGGAAAAATACGAAAACACAAGGCATAATATTGGTTTTGATGTTGTAGATGAATTGGCAAAAAAGCATAATGCAAAATGGGAATTGGATCGTTTGGCTTTTATGTCGAAATTTAAGTTTAAAAGCCGAAACTTTTACTTAATAAAACCAACTACTTATATGAATTTAAGTGGTAAGGCGGTAAAATTATGGATGGATAAATTAAAAATTAAGCCTGAAAATATCTTAGTTGTTGTTGATGATTTATCGCTTGATTTTGGTATGCTTCGTTTACGAACTAAGGGAAGTGCTGGTGGGCATAATGGTTTGAAAAATATTGAAACTGTTTTACAGAGTTCTAAGTATAGCCGTATAAAATTTGGTATTGGTAATAATTTTTCTAAAGGGAAGCAAGTAAATTTTGTTTTGGGCGAATGGAATAAGAGAGAAAACGAAGAATTACCATTTTTGATTGATAAAGCTACCAATATGTGCGAGGCTTTTTGTACTATTGGTGCTTCGCATACAATGAGCCAATTTAATGGAACTAGTTGAATTTAGAATTTGTAAATTAGATATAGATAATTAAGAACTACATTCAATATTTTGATTACCTTATTTCCGAAAATTGGGAACGATTTTCATAGAAAATGGGTTTTATTGATATGGGTTATCACAGTTCAACATCTAACCTTAAAATGCTAAATGGTAGTGGTGTTTACTTTAAAAGCAACAAAAGCTATAACAATTTAGAGCAAAGCACAACAAAAACACCTATTAAGCAACTCACTAAGGAAGAAAAATCACTTATTAGGCAACAAATTCGCAAAAAAGAAAATATCAGGTTGTCTATTTCTTTAATTTTGGCATTTTTTATCCTTTGGTATTTCTATGATTTAGGTAAAAGTTTCCTATTATAAATATATCTTGCACAAATAAAGTTTAATTCATCGTAAACGTTCATCGGCTTTAAAAGCACCTCTATTGTGTAAAATCCATTGTGCTTCATCTAAGGGCGAAACGCCTTTGTATGGCTTAATTTTCTCAGGTGAAAGGGTTGTTTTTTGGTAACCATCTAAAGTCAGTTTTAATCTGCCTTTTCCAGAAGTGCTTGCATTAAATTTAATACCATAATTCATTGCTTTTTCTACCGAAACTCTACCCGTTATTGTAAAAAAAACACCATCGAAAGTGGGTGCATTAATTTGTGCATTCATTTGGTTCAAATCGCTAGAAATTGTCCCTAAATACGTTTGGTTTGCCTTTATCTGAAAAGCATACATTGGTTCTAATAAATCAGTATCGGCATTTTCTAAAGCACGCATAATTCCCATTGGTGTTGCCAATAAAAAATCACCAGGATTAGAATGCATTTGGTGTTCTTCGCCCGAAAGTAAAGTAATATTTACATCAGTAACTTCCCAGCCTTTTACACCTTGTTTTAAAGAAAATGGTATTGATAATTTTACTTCGTTTTGGTATTTTGTACTAATATCACTGGTTCTAACTTTAGAAGTAAATGTAACGCCACTTCCCAAAGGTGCGGGTTCTACCAAAAATGTCATAATTGCCCAACAAGGTTTTGGCATCCAATAACGCACAAAACCTTCGGCACTTTTTGCAGGAGTTTCTTTGTAAATAATTTTTGGTGATAAGAAATTAGCCGATATATCAAATCTATTTTGTAAAGTATCTTTTAAGACTTCAGTTTGAATTGGTCCTAATATTTTTAAGTGAAACTCACGTAAATTTTTATACCACTGAAACGCCAATTGCGGGTCTTCAATATTCAAAATTTCTAAGGCTTCTCCTAATTTTTGGTAATCTTTTTCTTCTTCGGCAACAGCCTGAACACTTAAAACAGCTTTGCTTATTTTTTTAAATTCCTTATTAAAATTATTTTCTCCTAAAACATCGCCAACCATAATCAACTCATTGGTGGTAATTAATCCAATTTCGTGGGTTGAAAGCTCGCTTAACTGTTTTAAATTGCCTAATTCTCGCTTGTAAATTTGATTAACTTTAATTTCTTTTTGCAATTCATTTGACCAAACAACATCTTTACTTTTCAAGCTACCAGCATATAATTTCACATAAGCTAATCTGCCGTATTTATTATCAAATTCAATTTTAAACACTTTAGCAGAAAACCCACTTTCTATCTGTTTTTTTTGTGTGAATAATGAAGTTGTTTCATTCAATAAATCGGTAATTCCTAAGTTAAGTTTAGCACTTCCAAATAATAAAGG
>JAHDDA010000056.1 GCA_020629595.1 Chitinophagales bacterium | reverse complement strand
TATTCTTCTTGCGAACCTACAATAAAGTTTTGGAAACGTTTTTGTCCTGTTCCTGCTGGAATTAGGTTTCCTACAATTACGTTTTCTTTCAAACCTTCTAAGAAATCGGCTTTTGCAGCAATTGATGCTTGGCTCAATACTTTGGTTGTTTCTTGGAACGAAGCCGCCGAAATCCAACTTTCAGTACCCAAACTTGCTCTGGTAATTCCTTGTAACAATGGCTTAAACGATGCAGGCACAGCATTACGTACTTTTACCAATTTCAAATCGTTACGGCGTAAATATGAATTTTCTTCACGCAACTGACGAACTGTAATTATTTGTCCTGCTCTAAATTTGTTAGAGCTTCCTGGGTCTTCAACAAATTTCTTATCAAAAATAACATCATTTTCTTCAATTACCTTGAATTTCTGAACGGCTGTTTTTTCTAAGAACTTAGTATCTCCCGGATCTTCAATAATTACTTTGTTCATCATTTGGCGAACAATTACCTCAATGTGCTTATCGTTAATTCGTACACCCTGTAAGCGATATACTTCTTGTACTTCGTTTACAATATACGATTGAACGGCAAAAGGTCCTTTAATTGCCAAAATATCGGCTGGTGTAATTGCTCCATCTGAAAGAGGTGTTCCCGCACGTACAAAATCGCCATCTTGTACTAATATGTGCTTCGATAAAGAAACCATATATTTACGCTTGTTGCCATCTTTAGATTCAACAATAATTTCACGATTACCACGCTTAATTTTTCCGAAATTACAAATACCATCAATTTCAGAAACTACTGCAGGATTTGATGGATTACGTGCCTCAAATAACTCGGTTACACGAGGAAGACCACCCGTAATATCACTTACTTTAGAGGTAGCACGTGGTATTTTTACCAATACCGTTCCTGCTTTAATTTCATCTTTATCTTCAACGGCAATGTGGGCACCTACTGGTAAGTTGTAGGCACGAATTAACTCGCCATTGTCTGCTAAAATCTGAATTGAAGGAATTTTCGTTTTGTTACGAGATTCAACAATTACCTTCTCGGTAAATCCTGTTTGTTCATCGGTTTCATCTCGGTACGTTTGTCCATCAATAATATTTTCAAACTGAATTGTACCTCTATTTTCAGAAATAATTACCGCATTATATGGATCCCAAGAACAAATCTGATCGCCTTTTTTAATCGTTTGTCCTTCTTTCACAAATAATTCCGAACCATAAGTAATGTGGTTTGAAATCATTACACGTTTATCTTCTGGATTAATAATTCTAACCTCAGAAGTACGTCCAATTACAATTGTTTTTTCCGAACCATCTTCTTGTACTTGCTGAACCGTTTTAACTTCATCAAATTCTAATATTCCATCGAATTTAGAAACCAAAGTTGATTCGTTTGCAATGTTAGAAGCAACACCACCCACGTGGAAAGTACGTAGTGTTAACTGTGTACCAGGCTCACCAATTGACTGTGCGGCTACAATTCCTACGGCATCACCAATTTGTGCTGTTGTATTGGTTGCTAAGTGGCGACCATAACATTTTACACAAACACCTTGGCGTGTTTCACAAGTTAAAACCGAACGAATTTCAACTTCTTCAATAGCTGTTTCATTATCAATATATTCAGCCATTTCATCGCTAATTTCCTCACCTGCTTGAACAAGTACTTCGTTATTAGCATTTCTATCAACTACATCGTATAAAGCTGTTCTACCTTTAATTCTCTCGGCTAAAGGCACAACAACATCTTCGTTGTTTTTAACGGCACTCGTTAAAATACCTCTTAAAGTACCACAATCTTCTGTAGTAATTACGGCATCTTGTGCTACATCTACCAAACGACGAGTTAAGTAACCTGCATCGGCAGTTTTAAGTGCTGTATCTGCCAAACCTTTACGAGCACCGTGTGTAGAAATAAAGTATTCTAATACCGATAATCCTTCACGAAAGTTTGAAAGAATTGGGTTTTCGATGATTTCTGGTCCACCACCACCCGATTTTCTCGGTTTTGCCATTAGTCCACGAATACCTCCTAACTGACGAATTTGCTCACGAGAACCACGTGCGCCTGAGTGATACATCATATATATATTGTTGAAGCCTTGCTGGTCATTCTCCAATTTCTGCATCAAACTTTCGGTAATTTGAGAGTTGGCACGTGTCCAAATATCAATTATCTGGTTGTAACGTTCGTTGTTGGTAATTAATCCCATTTCATAGTTCATAATTATCGCATCAACTTCTTCTTGTGCTTTATCTAACAACTCTTGCTTGTTGTCTGGCGAGAATAACTCACGCATACTAAATGATAAACCACCACGAAACGCCCAACGGAAACCCATTGTTTTAATTTTATCTAAAAATTCAACGGTTGTTGTTACATCAGTTAACTTAATTATATTGGCTATTACGCCTTTTAATGCCTTTTTAGACAACTCTTTATCAACATAACCAACACCTTCAGGTACGGTTGTATTAAATATTACACGCCCTGGTGTTGTTTCTATAGTCTCATAACGCATTGTACCATCTTCTTTACGAACATTGGCACGTACTTTAATCATTGCGTGTAAATCTACCGCACCTTCGTTATAAGCAATTATGGCTTCTTCTGAAGAATAAAAAGATAATCCTTCTCCTTTAACCTTAATATCTTCAGTAGATTTACGAACTTTAGTAATGTAGTAAAGTCCTAAAATCATATCCTGCGATGGTAAAGCAATAGGTGAACCATCTTGTGGATTAAGAATATTATGCGAAGAAAGCATTAATACTTGTGCTTCTAATATTGCCGCATTACTTAACGGAACGTGAACCGCCATTTGATCACCATCAAAATCGGCGTTGAATGCCGAACAAACCAATGGGTGTAAACGAATAGCTTTTCCTTCTACCAATTTTGGTTGGAAAGATTGAATTGATAAACGGTGAAGCGTAGGTGCTCGGTTTAGCATTATTGGGTGTCCTTTCAATACGTTTTCAAGAATATCCCAAATTACAGGTGCTTTTTTATCTACTAATTTCTTAGCAACTTTTACCGTTTTACAAATACCACGTTCTAAAAGTTTACGAATAATAAACGGCTTAAATAATTCCGATGCCATTCCTTTTGGAATACCACATTCGTGCATTTTTAAGTCGGGTCCTACTACAATTACCGAACGTCCAGAGTAATCAACACGCTTACCCAATAAGTTTTGACGGAAACGACCTTGCTTTCCTTTCAATACATCTGAAAGTGATTTTAAAGCACGCCCACCTTCTGCTTTTACAGCGTTTGATTTACGTGAGTTATCAAATAATGAATCAACGGCTTCTTGAAGCATACGTTTTTCATTACGTAAAATAACCTCTGGTGCTTTAATATCAATTAATCGCTTTAAACGGTTGTTACGAATAATTACACGACGATATAAATCATTCAAATCTGAACTAGCAAAACGCCCACCATCTAAAGGTACTAAGGGACGTAATTCTGGTGGAATAACTGGTAAGTAATCTACCACCATCCATTCAGGTTTATTATCTCTTGTTTTGTTTGCCGAACGGAATGCTTCTACTACACTTAAACGTTTTAATGCTTCTGATTTACGTTGTTGTGAAGTTTCGTTGGCTGCTTGATAACGCAATTTATAGGCTAAATCATCTAAATCAATTCTTGCCAATAATTCACGAACTGCTTCAGCACCCATTAAGGCAATAAATTTGTTTGGATCATCATCATCCAAGTATTTATTGTCTTCTGGTACTTGGTCTAAAAGCTCAAAGTATTCTTCTTCAGTTAATAACTGTAAATATTCAATACCTTTATCTGCCATTGCCCCAGGTTGTACTACGGCATAACGTTCGTAATAAATAATGTTTTCTAATTTTTTAGAAGACATTCCTAAAAGGTAACCAATTTTGTTTGGCAATGATTTAAAGTACCAAATATGAACCACAGGCACAACTAGTTTAATGTGTCCCATACGTTCACGACGTACTTTCTTTTCGGTAACTTCAACACCACAACGGTCGCAAATAATGCCTTTGTAACGAATACGTTTATATTTTCCGCAATAACATTCGTAATCTTTAACAGGACCGAAAATACGTTCGCAGAACAAACCTTCACGTTCTGGTTTGTAGGTTCGGTAGTTAATGGTTTCAGGTTTTAAAACTTCGCCAAAAGAACGCTCCAATATATTATCGGGCGATGCAAGGCAAATTACGATTTGCTTGAAATCTTTTTTGATTTTTTGTTCTTTTTTGAACGCCATCTTTTCTTAGTTTATGACCTTAGATGTTAGACTTTAGACATTAGATTTTTAGTTTAAAAACTCTAATGTCTATCGTCTAATGTCTAACATCTTATTAAAAAAGTTCATTAAAAAACAATGGGCAAAAGCCACATTGAAGGCTAATTAATAATTAACCATTTACAATTAATAATTATTCAAAAACTACGTCTAGTGCCAAGCCTCTAAGTTCGTGTAATAATACATTAAACGATTCTGGAATACTTGGACGTGGTAAGTTTTCACCCTTTACAATTGCTTCGTAGGTTTTTGAACGCCCCACAATATCATCTGATTTTAAGGTAAGCATTTCTTGAAGAATACTTGCCGCACCAAATGCCTGTAATGCCCAAACCTCCATTTCACCAAAACGCTGACCACCAAATTGTGCTTTACCACCCAATGGTTGTTGTGTAATTAAAGAGTATGGACCAATTGAACGGGCGTGCATTTTATCATCAATCATGTGTGCCAATTTCAGCATATAAATTACTCCTACTGTTACTGGTTGGAAGAATCTTTCGCCTGTTTCACCATCGTATAAGTAAGTTACTCCTAATGATGGTAAACCTGCTTTTGATACTTCGTCTTCAATTTGTTCTACCGTAGCACCATCAAAAATTGGGGTTGCATATTTAACACCCATTTGTTTTCCTGCCCAGCCTAATACCGTTTCGTAAATCTGACCAATATTCATACGTGATGGTACACCTAGTGGGTTTAGTACAATATCAACACAAGATCCATCTTCTAAGAATGGCATATCTTCTTCACGTACAATTTTGGCAACGATACCTTTGTTTCCATGACGACCTGCTAACTTATCCCCTACTTTTAGTTTACGCTTTTTAGCAACATAAACTTTAGCTAATTTTAATACTCCAGCATTTAATTCATCACCAACACTTATGTTGAATTTTTCACGCTTGTAGTATCCAATTTCTTTGTTTACTTCAAGACTGTAATTGTGCAAACAAGTTTTGATGTCACCGTTTAGTTCTTCGTCATTTGTCCAACCACTTCCATTTATTGTACTGTATTCAAAAGTATCTAAAATTTTACGTGAAAATTTTGCCCCTTTTGCCAGTACCTCTGTTTGGTATAAATCCTGAACGCCATTTGATTTCTTAGAGCCAATTAGTTCAATTAGTTTCTCAACCAACACATCTTTAATTTTTCTAAGATTAATTCTGTGTTCTTCTTCTAATTCGTTGATTAATTTTTTCTCAACAACTTTAGAATCTTTATCTTTTTTGGCTCTTGCAAACAAACGCTTGCCAATTACTACCCCTTTTACCGATGGTTTTACACGTAAAGAGGCATCTTTTACATCTCCTGCTTTATCACCGAAAATGGCACGTAGTAATTTTTCTTCTGGCGTTGGGTCAGATTCTCCTTTTGGTGTAATTTTTCCAATTAAAATATCGCCTTCACGAATATGAGCACCAACTCTAATAATTCCGTTATCATCTAAATCACGTGTAGCATCTTCGCTTACGTTTGGAATATCGTTGGTTAACTCTTCTTCGCCTAGTTTAGTGTCACGCACATCAATTGTAAATTCTTCAATGTGTAATGAAGTGAAAATATCATCTTTTACTACACGTTCTGAAAGTACAATCGCATCCTCGAAATTGTATCCTTTCCAAGGCATAAAGGCAACTTTCATATTGCGTCCTAAAGCTAACTCTCCGTTATCGGTTGCGTAACCTTCACACAAAATCTGTCCTTTTTCTAGGCGTTGTCCTTTTTGAACAATTGGCTTTTGGTTGATACAAGTTCCTTGGTTTGTTTTGTGGAATTTTGTTAAATGGTAAGTTTTAACATCATCTTCAAAACTAATCAAACGATCTCTATCTGTTCTATCGTAACGAATTACAATTTTGTTTGCATCAACATATTCTACAACACCACTTCCTTCGGCATTCAATAACATTCTAGAATCTTTGGCGACACGTTTTTCTAATCCTGTTCCTACAATTGGTGCTTCAGGAATTAATAAAGGTACTGCCTGACGTTGCATATTTGAACCCATTAAAGCACGGTTTGCATCATCGTTTTCTAAGAATGGAATTAAAGATGCCGAAACCCCTACAATTTGGTTTGGTGCTACATCTAAGTAGTCTAATCCTTCTGGAGAAAGAATTGGGAATTCGCCTTGTTGACGACCTTTTACCCTATCTCTGGTAAATGCTCCTGTTTCATCAATTGGTGCACTTGCCTGCCCTATTGTTACAAGATCTTCTTCTTCAGCAGATAAATATTTAACTGCTTCCGAACCTTTCAATAATGCTTTTCCATCTTCAATTTTACGATAAGGTGTTTCAATGAAACCCATTTTATTAATCTTTGCGTGTACACACAAAGTAGAAATAAGTCCAATGTTTGGTCCTTCAGGTGTTTCAATAGTACATAAACGTCCGTAGTGAGAATAGTGAACATCACGAACCTCAAAACCTGCACGTTCACGAGATAAACCTCCTGGTCCTAATGCTGAAATACGGCGTTTGTGTGTAATTTCAGAAAGTGGGTTTGTTTGGTCTAAGAACTGCGATAATTGGCTTGTTCCGAAGAATGAATTAATTACCGAACTTAAGGTTCTAGCATTAATTAAGTCAACTGGTGTAAATACTTCATTATCACGAACATTCATACGTTCACGAATGGTACGCGCCATACGTGCTAAACCTACACCAAATTGAGCATATAACTGCTCACCTACTGTACGCACACGACGATTACTCAAGTGGTCAATATCATCAACATCGGCTTTAGAGTTTACCAACTGAACCAAGTATTTTACAATTGTAATTATGTCATTTTTAGTCAATACACGCGTTTCTTCTGGTGTATCAATCTCTAATTTTTTATTGATTTTATAGCGTCCTACTTCTCCTAAATCGTAACGGCGATCTGAAAAGAACATTTTATCAATAATACCACGTGCCGTTTCTTCATCTGGTGCATCTGAGCCACGCAATTGCTTATAAATGGCTTTTACTGCTTCAATTTCAGAGTTGGCTGTATCTTTTTGTAGTGTATTATAGATAATTGCGTAATCAGCGGCATTTTCTTCTTTCTGAAGAATAATTGTTTTTGCTTCTGAATCAACAACTAATTCAATATTATCTTCATCAATAACCACATCGCGATCTAAAATTATTTCGTTACGTTCAATAGATACTACTTCTCCTGTATCTTCATCAACGAAATCTTCAATCCAAGTTTTTAGTACACGTGCTGCCAACTTACGCCCAATACTTGCTTGTAAGTTTTTATCGTTTACCTCAATTTCTTCGGCTAAATCGAAAAGGTCTAGTATTGCTTTATCTGTATCGTAACCAATACCACGTAACAATGTTGTTACAGGGAATTTTTTCTTACGATCAATGTAAGCAAACATTACGTTATTTATATCTGTAGCAAATTCAATCCAAGCTCCTTTGAATGGAATTACTCTTGCTGAAAATATTTTTGTTCCGTTAGGGTGATACGATTGGCTAAAAAATACACCAGGTGAACGGTGTAATTGTGAAACAACCACACGTTCAGCACCATTTACAATAAATGTTCCTTTAGGCGACATATATGGAATATTGCCTAAGAATACATCTTGTACTATTGTTTGAAAATCGATGTGTTCTTCATCGTTACAAGAAAGACGAAGTTTGGCTTTTAGTGGAACACTGTAAGTTAATCCTCTATCCATACATTCTTCAATAGAATATCGGGGCGGATCAACATAGTAATCTAAGAATTCAAGTACGAAGATGTTTCTTGAGTCGGTAATAGGAAAATTTTCCATAAATACCTTAAAAAGTCCTTCATTTGCCCTGTTTTCGGGTGTGGTTTCTAATTGAAAAAACTCTTGGAATGACTTAACTTGAATTTCAAGAAGATTTGGATAATCTTCAAACGCTGTGATTGTTCCAAAATCTATACGTTCATTAGTTGCAGGAACTGTTGAGCTCATAAACAGTTATTAATTTTATAGGTAAAGATTGCGATACTTTGCTTTAAGTAATTGCCAAAAACAAGTTTAAAAATTACTTTGTTAGCAAAGAAACAGCACTCGAAAAATGGATTTAGATTTTAGGGCATTTGGTTGTTGATTTATGGCTTTAATTATAGTAACAACACTAAAAATAAAACCCTGTTCATACAAACAGCAAAAAGGCATGGGGCAAAAAGCCTCATACCTTTACATTTTAATGCATATTTTGAACCTTACTTAAGTTCAACTTCTGCTCCAGCTTCTTCTAATTGAGCTTTGATTGACTCAGCTTCTTCTTTAGAAACACCTTCTTTTACTGGTGCAGGAGCACCATCTACGATAGCTTTTGCTTCTTTTAAGCCTAAGCTAGTAATTGCTTTTACTGCTTTTACTACGTTTAACTTAGCACCTCCTGGTGATTTTAAGATAACGTCAAACTCAGTTTGTTCAGCAGCACCTCCGCCGTCTCCAGCAGGACCAGCCATCATAACTGGTGCAGCAGCAGCTGCAGGCTCTATTCCGTAATCGTCTTTTAAGATATCAGCTAATTCACTTACCTCTTTTACAGTTAAGTTTACTAACGATTCTGCTAATGCTTTTAAATCAGCCATTTTAAATTCTTTTTATAAGTTAAGTTAAATAATAATTTTTATTAAAAATAGGTTTACCCTTCTCTTTCGCTTAATGTTTTTAATAAGCCCGATAAAGTCTGACCTGAAGATTGTAATGCACTAATAACATTCTTAGCAGGCGATTGTAATAATCCTATAATTTCGCCAACTAATTCTTCTTTCGACTTTAGCTTTGACAATGCTTCAAGCTCACCATCGCCAATAAACACATCCGAATCAATGTAAGCTGCCTTTAAAACTGGCTTATCATTTTTTTCACGAAAATCTTTTAATGCACGAGCAGGCACATTTGCTACTTCGGCAAACATTATAGATGAATGTCCTTTCAAGACTTCATATACACCTTCGTAATCGCCTTCAGCTTGCTCTAATGCTTTTTTGATTAATGTATTTTTAGCTACTCGATATTCAATATCATTCTTGAAGCACTCTTCACGAAATTTATTGATAGTCTCAACCGTTAGGGTTGAAGCATCGGTAATATAAAAGTTTTTGCAATTATTGAACTTCTCTGTTAGTTCTGCAACTTCTTGAAGTTTTTGTTCTTTAGTCATGATATTACAGTTTTACAGATTTAACATCAACTGGTATTCCAGGACTCATTGTACTAGCCATACTGATGCCTTTGAAATATGTTCCTTTTGCTGAAGAAGGCTTCATTTTAGACAATGTTGCAATTAATTCTTTTGCATTACCTTCTATTTGTTCTGGAGTAAATGTTACTCTACCAACCGAAGCGTGAATTTGACCATTTTTGTCAACTCTGAAAGAAATTTTACCTTTTTTCACTTCTGATACTGCTCCAGCAACATCCATTGTAATTGTTCCAGTTTTTGGGTTAGGCATTAAACCACGTGGTCCTAATATACGACCTAACTGACCTACTTTTGCCATTACATTTGGCGTAGCAATCATTACGTCAAAATCAGTCCAACCACCTTTGATTTTATCAACCACCTCATCTAAACCAACAAGGTCTGCACCAGCTTCATTAGCTTCAGCTTCTTTGTCGGAAGAACAAATTACAACTACTTTTTTAGATTTTCCTGTACCGTGCGGAAGGGAAACTGTACCTCTTATTGCTTGGTCGGCTTTACGTGGATCAACTCCAAGACGGATATGCAAATCTACTGATGCACCTTCTTTAAAGTTTGCCACGTTTACCTCTTTTACCAAAGCCGAAGCTTCTGTAAGAGAATACAGCTTATTTTTGTCAACCTTAGCGTTTGCTTCTTTACGCTTTTTGGTTAATTTAGCCATAATAAATTTAGGTTCTAGCGTTAAAAAATAAAAAATTTAACTCCCTATAATAATTAGGCATTACCTAACTATTTTAAGAAATGTTTTTTGGGATATTATTCAGCAGTTTCAGCCTCCCAAGGTGGAGTTCCAGAAACGGTGATACCCATACTTCTTGCAGTTCCAGCAATCATTTTCATTGCAGAATGAACTTTAAAAGCATTTAAGTCTGGCATTTTGTACTCGGCAATTTCTTTAACATCATCCCAAGTTACAGAGCCTACTTTATCTCGGTTTGGTTCAGACGAACCACCTTTTAATTTGGCTTTTTCTAATAAAAGAACAGGGGCTGGGGTTGTTTTTATGACAAAGTTGAAAGACTTGTCTTTGTAAACAGTAATTTCAACTGGCACAACTTTACCCATCATATCCTGCGTACGAGCATTAAATTGCTTGCAGAATTCCATAATATTTACCCCTTTAGCACCTAATGCTGGTCCTACTGGAGGTGATGGATTTGCCTGACCACCTTTTACCTGTAATTTTATATAACCATCGACTTCTCTAGCCATAATTTTAAGTTAATTTTTCTACTTCCATGAAGTTTAATTCCACAGGAGTTCTTCTTCCAAATATTTTTACAATAACCTTTAATTTTTTCTTTTCATCGTAAATTTCTTCTACAACTCCTTCAAAATCATTAAATGGTCCGTTTGTAATTTTAATGGTTTCGCCAATAATAAATGGTTCGTTTAATACATCTGAAGCACCCTTTGCTTCATCAATTTTACCCAACATTTTATTAGCTTCTTCGTCTCTCATTGCAATTGGGTTCATTTTACCTATAAAACCAATTACACCAGTATAAGAACGAAATGCTTGAATTTTGTCTGCATCCAAACATCCTTCCAAAGCCTGAACGAATATATATCCAGGATACATATTTCGATCTTTTTTTATTTTTTTTCCTTGGCGAACTTGAAATACTGTTTGCGTAGGAACAATAAGCTGTGGAATTATTTCAGTCCATTTAGATCGAGTTATTTCAGTTTGCAAATAAGCACTTAGCTTTCTTTCTTGCCCACTAATTACTCGCAAGGTGTACCATTTTAGTTGTTTGTTAGCCATTCTCTACTTCTTTCAATTGGTTTTAGAAAGAGAATAAACGATAAACGTAGTACAATATTCCTTTAAAAACTCCATTGCCTGGGTTAGACCCTACAACAAAATCCATAAGGGCAATAGTTAGTGCGAATATGATAGAAGCCACAACAACTAAAACTGATGTACTCTGCAACTCTTTCCAAGTTGGCCAAGTTACTCTATGTAATAGTTCTTCGTATGATTCTTGTACGTAACTCTTTAAGTTTTCCATAATAGACTGAATGAAACACGGGCTGCAGGGCTCGAACCTACGACCTTCGGTTTTGGAGACCGA
>JAHDDA010000055.1:7962-11669 GCA_020629595.1 Chitinophagales bacterium | reverse complement strand
ATTCCCTTATTAATATTCCAACCCTTACCCATTTTTTACATCTTATTGTTGGAAAAAAAGCTATATGAAAAAAACTATTGCACTATTTATTCTACTATTTGTAGCACAATTAACCGAAGCACAAACTACACGCATAACTGTTATGACCTATAACCTTTTGAATTATTCAAATGGAAATACCGATGTTGTTAATGGAGATAATGCTCGTACTGATTTATTTACACAAATTATTGAAGCAGCCAATGCCGATGTTATTTTAGTTCAAGAATTAACTGATATTTCTGCTGCCGATTTACTACTAAATTCGATGAATACAAACGGTACATTAGGCAAAAATTATGCAAGAGCCACCGCTTGGAATCCTGCTGGTGGATTTGGAAATATGTTATTTTTTAATAGTGATGTTTTAGAACTTGTTTCACAAACTGCATTACCTCAGTTAAATACTGCAACAGCTCCAAGCGGCAATGAACAATCTTCGGTTCGTATAATTTGTGAATTTGTAATGAATGTTGTAAACCCCGCTTGCGAAACACAAAAAACAGAAATTCGTTTTTATGACCAACATTTAAAAGCTGCAAATGACCCCGCAAGTGGAACTAGTGTAGCCGATAATGTTCGTAGAGATTTGGGTTGCCAAGATTTGATGGATTATGTAAACACATTAGCTCCAACTGTAAATGTTGTTGCTGCCGGAGATTTTAACTTTTATGGTAGTGATTCAACTATTGAGCCAGGCTACACAACGCTTACAAATGCTACCAATACAAATCCTTTAATAGATATAATTGGAGCTTGGACAAGAAATTCAGTAGCAGATGTGGCAAAATATACTCAATCTACAAGAAGTTTAACTTCTGATGGTGGAGTTGGATTCGACGCTTTTGGTAATGGCGGTGTTGATGGTGGTTTAGATGACCGATTTGATTTAATATTTTTTAATGGTGCAATAAACACAAATACTAATTATGTACAATACGTAGCTGGAAGTTATGAAGTTTTTGGAAATGTTGGCGTTCCTCTTAATGGGCAAATTGACCAAGGTGGTGCCGCATTAGCTAATGAAATTATGAGAATGTCGGATCACTATCCCGTTATTTTAGATTTAGATGTTACTTTTGACCCAGCAACTGCCTGCGTTAATTGCAATCCAAGTGTACGCACTTTCCCTGTAAATAATTAAACAAAAGTAAAAATACATTAAAAATTCCTGATAAAAGCGACAAAAACCTAGTGTTCTTGTCGCTTTTATTTTTTATAGTAATACACAAACATACAAATCAGTAATTTAGTGCCTTACAATTCACAACCAATTCACTATTATACCGTTATTTGCATAGAAATTTGAAAATCTCAGAAATGAAAAAACATATATTCCAATTTTTCTCAATTTGTACTTTTACTATTTTATTATTTTCTATTTCAACTTTTGCCCAATCAGGAACAGCAACTGTTCGTGGTTTTGTTTATGATGCCGCCAATGGAGAGCCAATTCCTTTTGCCAATGTATATTTAGAAGGCACAATACAAGGAACTGCCACCGACTTAGATGGTATTTATTCTATAAACAAAATTGAAGAAGGCACTTACAATTTAATGTGTACTTATATTGGTTACGACACTTTAAGAACTGAAATTACTTTAAAAAAAGGACAGTTGGTTAATCAAAATTTATTGATAACAGAAAGCTCTAAAATTTTAGAAGAAGTTCAAATTTCGGCAGCTAAACAAGAATCTAAAACTGAAGTAAAAACAAGTACAGTTACCATAACTTCAAAACAAATAACCAAAATTCCATCTGTTGGTGGAACTCCAGATTTAGCACAATATTTACAGGTTTTACCAGGTGTAACTTTTACTGGCGACCAAGGTGGACAATTGTACATTCGTGGTGGTTCACCCATACAAACACGTGTAATGTTAGATGGATTAACTGTTTTTAATCCTTTTCACTCCATTGGTTTGTTTTCTGTTTTTGAAACTGATATAATTAAAAACGTGGATGTAATGACAGGAGGTTTCAATGCAGAATATGGTGGAAGAATTTCGGCAATTGTAGATGTAAAAACACGTGATGGTAATAAAAAAAATGTAAAAGGTTCAATTGCGGCAAGTCCATTTTTATCTAAAATTTTATTGGAAGGTCCAATCATTCCCTTAAAAGATAATGGTGCTGGTGCTTCATTTATTGTTACTGCTAAACACTCTTACTTAGACCAAACAACTCCTATATTTTACAATTACGTAAATGATGGAAACTTACCCTACACCTTTACCGATTTGTATGGAAAAATGTCTTTAAATACAGGAAATGGAAGTAAAATTAGTTTGTATGGTTTTAATTACAGAGATAACACCAACTTTGAGGCAGTAACTGAATACGATTGGAAATCAAGTGGGTTTGGAGCAGATATGGTTTTAGTGCCAGGGCAATCTAAGTTTATTATAAATACAAAATTCAATTATTCCAATTATAACATTGTTCAAAATAATGATGAATATAGATTAAATGACTCAGGAGAATCTGTTTTGTTTAACAGAAATGAGCAAAGTAGTTCAATAAAAGGATTTGATTTAACAGTTGCATTTAATTATTTTCTAAACCAAGGAAAGTTAAAATATGGTTTTAACGTAGGTGGTTATACTACAGAATTTGACCCCGATGCTTCTCGTTCTAATGATGACAACTCACAAAACACTACAGATTTTTCTGGTTTTATGGTTTATAATAAAACTATTAATGAAAAACTAGTTATTGAGCCAAGCATAAGATTCACTTATTACAGTGCCTTACCCGATAGCTATATAGAACCACGCTTAGGTATAAAGTATAATTTAACTGATAATATACGATTAAAAGCATCTGGTGGACGATACTCGCAAAGTTTTATAAGTACAAAATCTGATAGAGATATTGTAAATCTATTTTCGGGTTATTTAACTGCACCTGAAGAAACAATTGTTAATAGTGATAATGAAGAGGTAAATTCAAGTCTTCAAACTTCTTGGCACGCCATTGCTGGGGTAGAATTAGATGTTAATCGTAATTTTTCGGTAAATATTGAAAGTTACCTAAAAACCTTTAAGTTGGTAAATATTAATAGAAATGCCCTTGTTCCAAGTGATCCAACATTCATACAAGAAGATAGCGAGGCTTATGGTGGAGATATTTTATTAAAGTACAACAATAAACGCTGGTTTGTTTGGGGAGTTTACTCTCTAGGCTTTATAAACAGAGTAGGTTTAGTACCGCAAATAGGAGGCGAAGCAGTAAAACAAACATATCCTCCACATTTCGACCGCCGACACAATATGAATTTCTTAGCAACCTATAATGCAGGAAAAAACAAAGATTGGGAATTAAGTGTTCGTTGGAATTTAGGTTCTGGATTTCCATTTACGCAAACTCAAGGTTTTTACGAAGACTTCACACCAAGTTCAATTACTGAAGATTATGTAACACAAAATGGTGATTTAGCTATAATTTATGATGATGAATTAAATGGCGGGCGTTTACCAGCCTATCACCGTTTAGATTTATCATTAAAGAAAACTTTTTATTTTGGTGAAACTATGTCTTTAGAATTATTGGCAGGTTTAACCAATGTTTATGATAGAAGAAATATATTTTATATAGATCGTGTTTCTTTAGATAAAGTTTATCAATTGCCAATTTTACCAAGCTTTGGAACTACTTTTAAGTTTTA
>JAHDDA010000055.1:0-7862 GCA_020629595.1 Chitinophagales bacterium | reverse complement strand
AACTTGAAACGCATAATTGCCATAGACTACGGAACAAAACGAACAGGATTAGCAGTTACTGATCCCTTGCAAATGTTTGCACAGGGATTAACTACTGTTGAAACACCTAATATTTTTGAATACCTTGAAAATTATTTCCAGCAAGAAACGGTAGAAAAAATAGTGGTTGGTTATCCGCTTGGTTTAGATGGTGAAATTACTGAACACCAAATTAGAGTTGATAATTTTATAAAAAAACTGAACGAAAAATTCCCCGATATTCCTACTGAAACTGAAGATGAACGCTACACTTCTAAAATGGCAAAACAAACACTTATACAAAGTGGAGTAAAAAAAATGAAACGCCGAAACAAAGCCCTTATTGACGAAATAAGTGCAACTATTATTTTACAATCTTATTTAGGGAATATTTGAGTAAATCTTATCACTTTACAATCAACTTTTCAGCCAACTCTTCATTGCCATTTTTAATTTGAACTACATAAATTCCGGGAATAAGATTGGGTAAATCTATTCTATCAATAAACCAGCCTTCAGCATTTGTACCTTCATAATATTTCGTATAAACTAACTTACCATTGGTATTATAAATGTTTAAAACAGCGGCTAAATCTAAGTTGTAGATATCTAAGTTTAACGTACCAGTTGTAGGGTTTGGATATAAATATAGTTTGGAACGCTGTTGTAAAATTGCTTGAACTGGATTTGAATACACCTCCACTCCATTATTACTAATAATTTTTACTCTATAACTAACATAAGTATCACTGGGTGGAATATCAGTAGTTTGGTATTCTTGGTTAAATGCAGGAGAATTGGCTTGAATATTATCAATTATTTCCCAATTTTCTCCTCCTATTTTTCTTTGAATTTCAAAATTTTGAACATCTTTTTCTTCTAAAGTAAACCAACTCAACAAAATATTTTCTCTTTGTGTTTTAGCTACAAATAAACCAAAATCAACAAAGGGTTCAGTCTCACAATCAGGAAAAATGTCAATAGCTTCTGAAGCCGATAAGCCTGTTGGATCTGTTACTGTATGAACTATTTTGTAATAGTACACAGCACCGTCACAACCTACTGGATCTAAAATTGTTTCTGTATTTTGGGCTTCAACTATTGGCTCTGGATGATTATGGTCATCGTGGTACAAAATAGTTTGCCAAGTATAAGTTAACTCATCATTACTATGTTCATTATCAAATACTTCTGCCTCTAAAGCAACTACATTTTTTCCTGCTAAAGAAAAAGTATAACCTTCTGATATACTGCTAATGTTAATTTGTGGTGGCGTGTTATTTAAAGAAATAATCTGCTCACTTACTCCAATATTCCCTTCTAAATCGGTAACACTTAACTGTACCAAAAAAGAAGTTGGATTATTAGACGAAGCTATAAAAGTATGTTCTACTTCAATGCCATTGGCTGTATTTCCATCTCCAAAATTCCAACTATAATCAATGATTTCTTCATCAAGTGAATCGTAAGAATTTTCGGCACTAAAGTTTACCGTTAATGGCGAAACACCAAAATAACTATCGACTGTTATTTCGGCAATGGGAGGAGGATTTACACCATAGCAAATTTTATAAATTTCCGAACCTTCCCATGTAAAATTTACAAAGTATAAACATTCATCGTGTGGGTTGTACTGTACATCTACTAACTCTAAATCATCATCATAAAATCTGTAAGTTTCCTTTAACTCATTCAAATCATTATATCCAAAAAAGCGAATAAAACCCATTACATAATCGGCGTGAAAATATCCTTGATGGTATTGTTCGGGCCAAGTTTCTCCTTCATAAAAATCGCCTCCAATACTGGCATAGCCCGTAAAACTTCCATCATTATCAATTGTATTTTGATTTTCTAAAGCCTGTGCATAGGGTTCGCCATTTTCATTAAATGCAGGAATGTAGGCAGAATAACCAAAATCGGGTGCATGGGGCCAAATTATATCTGGTAAACTATGTTGAAATGTATAAATATTTTCAGGAATTAACTGTGTTTCATCACAAGGATTGTAAAATTCAACTTCAGTTGGTGAATTTTGGATAATTAAATCTTGAAAGTTAAAATATTGATTGTCGCAATTTTCAGGATACAATGGATTTTGGTAATCTTCATTTTCAGTTGGGATTCCAGCGAAAATAGACATAGTCTCTACTCCTTCAAAAAGAGGCCAACCAAAATTTTGTCCTCCTTTGCGTACTACATTAAGTTCTTCCCAAGCTCCTTCGCCTACATCTCCAACCATTAATATTCCTGGGTTTCCATCGTTTACATTGGTGCTTCCAGAGCCAGGTTTTACCGAAAAACGAAACGGATTTCTTAAACCCAATGACCAAACTCTTGATTTTGCTTCTCGTGGATTTTCGGCATTATAAAACGGATTTGTTGGATATCCTTCCCCAGTTTCTGGATTAATTCTTAAGATTTTCCCATTCAAATTATTAACTATCTGTGAACGAAAAGAACCTTTTTCTTGTCGATGATCAATAACACCTGTTTCTAAGGCTTGCCATACAAACTCATTATAATACGGTGGTCCATCGCCTGTATAATACCCTTCGTAAGTTGAGCCATCACCAGCCGAAACAAATAAAGAACCATCTGTTCCAAATTCTAATGCTCCACTTCCATGTACCGAAGCCAATTGAGGAATGCCATCTGCCACAGTTTCTCCTAATATAACTTTTCTACTATTTGGAACAAGGCTTGTAAAATTGGTGTTTGCATCTAAAGTATATCGTGTAACTCTATGCACTGAAGGTCCAAAATAATCAAAATTAGGATCATAATCTGGCGTTCCGTAAGCAGTAACAAAATGAAAATCTGCTAAATACAGCAAATAAATATATCCATTTTCTTCAAAATTAGGATGTAAGGCAATATTCATTAATCCTTGATCGCCTAAATTATCTACTTCGTTGCTAATATCAATTGGTGTAACGGTTTCTTTGCCTTCTTCATAAATACTCACATATCCATCTCTACGACAAATATACATTTTTCCTAAGTGGTCAAATTCAACGCTTACTACTTGCTGAAATTCATTGGTAACTTGCTGTACAGCAAAGCCTTCAGCTAAAAATTCGTGTGCAAGACAACTAATAGAACTAACAAAAAACAGAAAAAAGACGAGTAAGTATTTGTTCATAGGTAGAATGTACTTTAGCTTATATACTTTACAAAACGGATATGTTTTTGTTTTGGTGTATATTATAAAAACAAAACCCTTTGAAAATAATACTAATTTCAAAGGGTTAAAAAGTAAAATTATTTAAGCAAATAAATCCATAACATCTTCCTGATCTAATTGCTTAAAGAAATTGTTTTCAGGCGAAATTAAATCGGAAACTAAGGCTTTTTTCTTTTCTTGTAATTTCAATACCTTTTCTTCAATAGTGTCTTTACAAATTAGCTTGTAAGAGAATACCTTTTTGGTTTGTCCAATACGGTGTGTTCGGTCTATTGCTTGTGCCTCTACTGCTGGGTTCCACCAAGGGTCTAATAAGAAAACATAATCGGCTTCGGTAAGGTTAATTCCTACCCCACCCGCTTTAAGACTTATTAAGAATACTCTACAGAACTCATCGTTTTGAAAACGGTTTACTCTTTGTTTACGGTTTCTGGTTGAGCCATCAAGGTATTCGTAAATAATGCCGTTTTCATCTAATTTTTGACGAACCAATTGTAACATTCCTACGAACTGTGAGAACACTAATATTTTGTGTTCGTGCATTTTTTCGGTAATATTATCTAAAAGGCTGTCAATTTTTACTGGCGTTCCATCATATTTTGCATCGTTATCACTTAACAGAGCTGGCGAATCGCAAATTTGACGTAACTTCAATAAACCTTCTAATACAAAGAAACTTGATTTACGCAAGCCATCTTGTTCTATTTTCTTTAAAATACGTTGACGGTAATGTTTTTTAAAGTTATCATAAATTTGGCGTTGATCGGCTGGCATTTCGCAGTATAAAACGCTTTCTGTTTTTTCTGGTAATTCAGCAGCAACTTGTTTTTTGGTTCTTCTTAACAAAAATGGATAAATTAAACGCTTCAATTGATCCATTCTTCCTTGATTATCATAACGGTCAATTGGTGTACTAAATTCTTCTTTAAAAAATTGAACACCTCCTAATAATCCTGGATTTAAGAAATTCATTTGTGCATATAAATCGAAAGTATTGTTTTCTACTGGTGTACCAGTTAATACAATTCTATTTTCGGCTTTTAACAAACGAACTGCTTTATAACGCTTAGAATTTGGGTTTTTTATTGCCTGTGATTCGTCTAAAACAATGTAACCAAAGTTGTATTCACTCAACATTCCAATATCACGCACCAAAATTCCGTAAGTAGTAATTACTAAATTGTAATCGGCAAAATTATCGGTGTGCTTATCACGTTGGGTTCCACGATGCACCATTGATTTTATATTTGGACAGAATTTGTTTATTTCGTTTTGCCAATTGAAAATAAGCGTGGTTGGTAAAATTACTAAGTGTGTTTTATCTGGCTGTTCGTTTATCTTTTTCTGTAAAAATGTTAAAACCTGAAGCGTTTTACCAAGTCCCATATCATCGGCAATACAACCTCCCCACTTAAACTCATCTAAAAAGCATAGCCAACTATAACCACTAATTTGGTAATCACGCAATTCGGCTTTAACCTCTTGTGGAATTGGTTGTGTTTCAATTTTATCGAACTTTGCTAATTGCTCTCGTCTCATTTCAATTTCTGGGAAATATTCATCTTTACCATACTCTTGGAATAATTGTTCTACTAAAGAAAAATGAAGGTTTGACACTTTTAATTTATCTCCTTCAACTTCTCCTAATTTTAATAAAACAGCGTTTTTATTGATAAAATCTTCAGGAATTACGCCAATAGTTCCATCGGCAAGTTGAATAGTATTTTGTTTTTTCTTTAATGCTTTTTGTAGGTCTTTTATATCTAACTCTTGGTCTCCAAAACGTATTTTTATCTCAATATCAAACCAATCAATTCCAGAGTTTGCCATTACAAGCACTTCGGGTTTGTTTAGGTTTAATCTGAAACGTAATAAGTGTTCATAACCAATTAAGTCAATATTAGCCTTTCGTAGTTGCTGAGTAATATTTAGAAACCAGTTATTTCTTATAACTTCATTGTAGGGTAAAAATAAAGCACCTTTTAAATCCTCGATTTGACCAAAACTTGGATGTAAACCTATAATTAATTCTTCAAAAGCCTTTTCCTCTTCTTCGTTTCTTACAACTTTTATTATTTCTTCAGTTTCGTTTTGATATAATATATCTTCTTTGCTCAAAACAGCTACTTCGTGTTCGTTGTAAGCCATTATTGGGGTTAAACACAAGAAATTATCAATTTCGCTAAGAATAACTTTTGGCTTTCCTTTTATCTTCTCTTCAATGAAATTGATTTCTGTGTTTATTTCAACTTTATATTTCGATTGAAGATTAATTAATACCGATTTGTAAAACTCTAAAAAGTCTGCTTTAGATAATCTTATTTCAGCTTGATCCTTAAATTGCTCAAGAATACTTGCTGTTTCTATGCTGTCAATTAAAAATAAAAAACGTTCGTGAATTAAAAACAGACTTGCTTTTTGGGTAAATTCATTTAAAGGATATTGAATATTCTCCCAAATTATAAATGGTTTTAACTCTAAAAATTTTTCGTTTTCAACCAATTCAAAACACAATTCGGGTGTTTCATCAATAATTTCTAATGGCTGAAAATTAGCCATTTTAATTAAACTTGGATCTTTTAAATGCCCAAATACTGCTTTTTTCAATAATGGGAAAACTTGTTTTAATCTATTGCTTACATATTGAAGACAGCCATAACGTTCTTGAGCATTAAGTTTAGACCAAACAAATTTCTTTTTAAATTTATTATTCGCCCATTTACTAATACTCTCGTGATCAAAAAATCTAAGTGCATCTTCTAATTGCAATTCAGCATCGGTAATTTGTGGTAGGGCTTGTTGTTGTGCCTGATCAATGTGGGCAATATTTGTTCTGAACCTTCTGCCTGAATCGTCTAATTTACCTGCTAATGCAATAAATTGAAAACCAGGAAACTGGTCTGGTGTATTAATAGTTAAATTATAGAATGCAATTCCAAAACCCCTGCCCCAAGAGGTTTTTTCTGTTTGAGTTTGTTCAAAAATAGAAAGTTGTTGTAATTGTAAAGAGTTGTTACTTAAAATTTCACTAAAGGCACTCCATTGTTCTTTGTTACTAATTTTCTTTAACTTTTTATCTCTTACCTGAAGTTTTACTTCTCCATCTTCAAAATAAAAAGCAAATTTACCCTCAATATCATCATCTAATGAGTAACCATATTCTTGAAGTAAATCGTTTTTATTGGCAGTATGATCTTTCATTAACTGAAAAGCATAATCGCCTTTCAAGTTTTTAAAGTACATTAAAGCAGCAACTTTGTGTTGGCAAAGTTTGTAAGAAATATCAGAACAACTACAGCTAGATAATATATTTTGATTAATACTCCTTTCAAAAACAACATTAACGTACTTTGTACTATCAAATATTTTAAACTCAATACGTTTAGGATCGCTTGAATCGATTAATTTAACTTCATCGTATTTAATTAAAATTTCTGCTCTATTTACATTTTGTGCTGTTGTATTTGCGTAATTAATTGTGCTTGAAATTTTATCAATTTCTAAGGTTGTTGAACGTGTATCATTAATATTTACACCTGTTTGTAGATCTTGCCACTTTTCTAAGGCCTGCTCTAAAACCATTAAGGCGGCAATTACGTTTTCATCTAATAAACTTCCATCTGCCGAAGTGTAGCTACTTTCAATTTTGAAATTACCATCTAAGTAATTGGCAATATTTATAAGACCTTCGTGTTGCCCATTTTTGTTAATAACAAAGCTGGCTTTTTGCTTGTCTAAATCAAGCTCTTGTACTAAGCATTGTTTTTTATTAGCAATTCTACGCCCACGAATTCTTCCTTGACTATCTGATTTTGATTCGTAAAATTCTCGTACAGATAAAGCATAATCCACTAAGGTTGAACTATTTCTTGATGCCATTTAAAAGTTTATGAAGTTGAAATTTTGAAAAATATCTTATTAAACGATTAAATCGTTTTTTAAAAGCAAGGTGCAAAATTAAAAGCACTACCTAATAAATGCTATTTTAAAACAGTATTATTTCTTAGCATTTTTAAAAACTTATAAAATATGCCAATAAGCTAACATTTTAGTAAAACATTCTTAACATTCATTTACTTTTGTTGTAACAAAATTTGAGAATGAAAGATATTAAATCTGCCATAAAACAATCTAAATTTAAAAGTATAACCGAAAAAGTATTTGTAAATATTTTATATACTTCGAATTGGTTAAGAGATTTACAAACTCCCATTTTTAAAGAATTTGGCTTACAAGCACAACATTTCAATGTACTTAAAATTGTAAAAGGAAAGCATCCTAAGCCTTCTTCACCAGGCGAAATTTTAGATGTAATGCTTGATAAAGGAAGAGATTTAACTCGATTGGTAGATAAATTGGTAAAACTTGAAATGTTGGAAAGAAGAACCTGCCCAACCAATAGAAGAAAAGTTGATATTTTTATTACTGAAAAAGGTATAGAGCAAACTCAAAAAATAGAAGAAAAAATAGAACGCCTTTTCAAGAACATACAATCACTTAGTAACGAAGAAGCAGAACAACTTAGTTTTTTATTGGATAAGTTGAGAAGTTAATTAAAAGTTACAATTTTAGAAAACAGACTTTTATTTTCAAAAGCATTAATCAAAAAATTCGATTCGTGTCCGTTTATAATCCAAGTTTCAATTCCGTTTTCTTG
>JAHDDA010000054.1:6155-11699 GCA_020629595.1 Chitinophagales bacterium | reverse complement strand
ATTTGAAAAGAGAATAAAACATTGTATGTGTTTCTATATATACGAACTATATTTTAACGCTTTCGATTGCTTAAAAATATATGGGTTTAACAATTTAATAAAACTTTAATTTTTAGAAGTGAATATTTGCTTTCTTAAATTAATATTCATTAGAACCAATAGTCCAATTAAGGAAGGCAACATTAGATTTATACACCAAAGCAATAAGGAAGCAATAATAACTTCTAATGGGTTTGCACCAATGTATTCCATAAAATAAATAGCAATACTTGATCTAATACCTAACTCAATTAATGCAATAGACGGAAAAACTGTTTGAACAAAAAATATACTTAGAACTAATATAAGCATACACAAAAAAGAGGTTTCAATACCAATACCCAAAAGCCAAAAAACCAGAATATATTGAAAGCTGAACACAAAATGCCTTATTATTGATAGGAAAAGGGCTTGAGCCAATAGCTTATTTGAAAAAGATAAAATTGGTTTTAAATGTTGTGCGTATTTGCTTAAAAAGGTGTTTTTTGCCAAAATATTATACAATAATCCAATATTAAAATAAAAAAAAGAAAGTAATCCAATAAGTAAAATAGCTGTTCCTAACATAGCAACACCAACTTGAAAACTAAAGACTTTGAATAATAAGATAAAGCCTAATAAACCCACAAAACCAATGCTAAAACTGGCAACTAACTGACTTAAACTACCAACCAAAGAAATGGCTGCTCCTTCTAATTTTGATGCTTTTTGTAGTAATAAAACCCTACCACCAAATTCCCCAATTCTATTGGGCGTAAACATAGATAATGTTATGCCTGTACAAATTGCCCAAAATGCTTTTAATTGGGGAATTTGCTCAATAACTTGAATTAGTTTTCGCCATTTTAAAGCCTCAATATTTAAGTTAATTGGCATAAGTAGTAACACCATTGATAGCAAAAAAAATGAAAAATAAGAGAAACCAAGATCGAAGTTTTCTAAGATTTCATAAAAATTGTGTTTTACTGCAAGTTGCTGGTAAATTGCACCAAATAGCAAGATAATTAGTATTACTTTTAAAATTCTAAAGGTATATTTTGGAATTTTTTTAGACATTTGGCTTCAAAAGTATAGTTTTTTAATTAGGTAAAAGAATTGTTTTTTTTGAATCTTAGCATACATTTTGATGTTTTTACTTTTAAATTTTGATATGACTAGCGAACAAAAAATAGCACTTAAACAAAAGATTGAGCAAGAAATAAATAATACTAAAGCTCAAATTGAGGAGCTAAAAGTTTTAACACAGCCTATAAAACCTGAAAATTCATTGGGTAGAGTAAGCCGTATGGATGCTATAAATAATAAAAGTATTAATGATAGAGGCTTACGAATGGCAAAAATGAAACTGACAAAATTAGAAATGGCTTTTGAGAAAATTGATGAGTCTGCGTTTGGAAAATGCTCACGTTGTAAAAACAATATTCAAGAAAAACGCCTTATGCTTTTACCCGAAAGTACACTTTGTGTGCGTTGTGCAAGGTAAGTTTTGATAAGATAAAATCTGAAACTTCAAATTTCAAAATACCTGTAGTTACTAAACCATTTTCTATTTTTTAAATAAGTTAAATCACATTCATTTTCGTAAGCCTCTTTTTCAAAACTAATGGCATAATACGCTTGCATTGCGTTTCTTTTTCTTATAAGTTGATATAAAAACTCTAATATGTACAACAAATAGAAAAATATGATTAATAGTTCGGCTTGCTGTCGTAAATGTATTTTTTCATGGTTTAATAAAAATTTATCTAACTTTAGCTTTTTATGTTTTACCAAAATAAAAGGGAAAAAAGCCATTGCCTGAAATGGTAACTTTGTGAAGACTGGAAACTTTGATAAAACAATAATCATAAAGCAATGTTACAACTAATTTTTTAAATTCGCTTTTTAAAATTTTCTGAATTTAATATGGAGTTTGAATATATTAATAATCCTGAATTGCCAACAATAAATCCTAATTTTGAAGGAAATAAATTTGCCAACAATAGATTTTATAATCAAAAACCACGCAAGCAACCTGGTTTTAAAGATGCTATTCAATGGAAAAAAGAAGGCAATCCTCAACGTCTTGAAAAGAAAAATGATAAATTTAGGCTTAAACTAATTCATAACAATGATTTTGCTACCAAAACCGAAGATATGATTGTATGGCTAGGGCACGCTAGCTTTTTTATTCGATTAAATGGTGTAAATTTTTTAACCGACCCTTGTTTAGGAAACATTTTTACACTTCGCCGAATGGTGGGTATTCCTTGTAATTATGCTTCTTTAGCACCATTAGATTTTATTGTTTATTCGCATGGGCATCGGGATCATTTAGATTTTCCAAGTTTAAAAAAAGTTGTACGCCACAATCCTGAAACGCCTTTTTTAACACCTCTGAAAATAGGTGGATTAATAAAAAATAAATTTCCCAATGCCATAATTCAAGAAGCGGGCTGGTATCAGCAATTTACAATGGTTGAAAAAGTAAAAGTTAGTTTTTTGCCCTCAATTCATTGGAATAGAAGAAATATTAACGATTTTAATTGGGAACTTTGGGGAAGTTATATGTTTGAAGCCAATGGCAAGAAAATTTACTTTGGTGGTGATTCGGCTTATGGCGAACATTACAAAGAAATTAAAAATGTTTTAGGAGAGCCAGATATTGCAATTTTAGGCGTAGGTGCATACAAACCTAAAGTAATAATGCAAAGTTCGCATACAAGCCCACAAGAAGCAGTGCAGGCTTTTAATGATTTGGGTGCAAAAACTTTTATTCCAATGCACTACGGCACTTACGATTTAAGTGATGAGCCTATTTCTGAACCAATAAATATTTTAAAAAAATTAGAAGATTCTGGTAAATTGAATGGAAAGTTAGCCAACCTAGCTGTAGGTGAGGAGTTTGTTTTTTAATTGTTATTTTTTAACAATTTTACGCTAAAATCTAAATTTTCATTCAATAATTTTATGTGCCTATAAATAGCTCGCAAAGCAGATAATTCAGCTTTTTCAGCAAACGCTTCTTTTATTTCAAGTTTGCTTTCAAGTAAAATTTTTGTTGGGCTTAGTTGCTCAATTTTCGTGTAGTATTTGCCAAAGTCTGCTTCTTGGTAAAAATTTATTGTAGAGTTTTCATCTTCTTGTAAAACAACTTCTTCATCAAATTCAAATAAATAAGTAAAATTGTCTTGCTTTTTAAAATCGAAGTAATAATTGCGTTCTTTAGCTTTGGCTAGTTTTTTATCAAAAACATGTTGCAAGCATTTTGTAATATTTATGGTATAAATACTGTCGTTTTTTAAAGTAATATTGTTTTCAATATCAAACTTTACTGTTTTTTCGGCTTTAAAAGGGTAAGTGTCTTCTACGTTTAGTTTTTTATTTTCAATTATTTTATTGGGTTTTGCCCATTTATAAAAATGCTGGTAATAATTTTTATTGGCTAATTGTGGTTCTTCAATATTATTATAAAAATTTCGTAAAAGTGTAGAATATTGCCCCGATAATTTTAACTGTGCCTCTACTTCAAGTTTCTTTTGTTCAAGGTTTACCTTAGCCTTTCCTCTAATTATTCTGTAATTATCTTTTTCTGTGCTTGCGGGTAAATCCACAAATACAATATTGTGTTCATCAAATTTAGAAACCGCACTTTGATTAATTAGTAGGGCTTTTTGACCTTCTAAAAAGAAAGGTAACTCATCAATATAATACCCTGTACTATTATTTTTAGGCATTAAATACACTAAACTTTGCCCAAACTGAACGGCATAAAAAATTAAAGGATTTACAGGAACAATAGGTCTTTCTTCATCAATTGCATCAAGTCTTTTATCAGGAACAAACACCATATAATAGTTTTGTTTTAATCTCCGTAACAGGCCATCGTAAACATCAAATCTATTCAATTCATAAATATTCAAATTTTTTAAATTTCTGCCAGTATCATACAGAGCTATGCTTCGCCCAAAGTAATATTTTTTATTATCCTTGTAGGTAAAATCATTTATAATTCCATTGTGCATAGCTTTTAAATGTTGAATAGGTTTAATATTTTCAGTTTTATGTTTATCGAAAAATTTATTGAGTAATCTTTCTTTCAAACTGAACTGAGAGCTTAATACGTCATTTTCACCTTTAAACTGCATTACACTTCTGCATAAAAATTCCCAAGTATATGGTTGGTAATCTACGCTACCACCTTCAGTAATTGGTCCGTACAATAGGTTATGATAATATAAGTAAACATTTGGTAAATTTTTATGTGCGTGTTCATTTAATTCAAAATTACTTGCTTCTAAATTATTATGATACCAAATATGTTTATTAAAAGTATTGGTGTTTATAATGGTGTCGGGTTGGGCATTATTAAAATATTGCCACTCAATGTGTAATTCATTAAAAAAGCTAAAAGTTGTTATACTTTTTTGAATGGGATATTTATCATTGAAAAACAAGCGCCACCAGTAATAAAAACTGGGGGCTTCGTAAAAACCTGTCATTTCTTCATTAAAACTAGGATCAATTGGATAACCCAATGGTTGTTCAACAAAAATTTCATAAACTACCTCAATAACTTCACCTACTTCAACATTTTCAATTTTAAATAAATACTCAATACTTCTATGAGCTTCGCCAAGTTTACCTAACTTTTCAATAATTATCTCATCATTTATATCAAGCCTATCAAATTTTCCATTTTCTTTTAATTTTCGTGCAGCAAAATATTGAACCTCAAGATCGTAATGTTTTAAGTCGTTGAACGAAATTTGTCGGCTCGCCATTCCTTCATAATCATAAGTATATTTATTAATCGATTCAGGTAATAAAAAATTGGTAAACTCTACTTTCCCTTTTTCGGTTAAAATTTTTGCAACTATTCTATTTTTAATTGTTGTACCTCTATTTCTAAACCCTCCAATATTGCCAGAAACAGGTTTAGTACGTCTGCTAATTTCATATTCTGTTTCTTTTTCTAGATAAACCACATCATTATCTAAGAACTTACTATTAACTTTTTCAAAACCTCCAACATTATTACTCCAAATGTGGTTATAATTCTTATATAAAGTACGTTGAGCTGAAAGGTTAATTGAAGTAATTAAAATTATATAAAACGAAAAATATATGTATGTTTTATTAAATGTTGAGTCCATAATAGAATTTCAAACTAATAAGAAGTATGATTAACCTAAAAGTGCTTGCGTGAATATAAATCAAATATTGTATTTGTTGCTTGAATTATTAAGGCATATTATTAAATGAGTTGACTTTTAAACAGAAAAGTAAATAATTATCAATTTGTTTGTAACCCTTTTAACACAAACTCTTTAAAACTATATTGTGGCATATAAATTGTTGCTGTATGATAATTATGAAACGAAAAATATACACTCTCTTCAGCTCGTTTTTTTTAGTATTCTGTACACTTTTAAATTTTTCATTAAACGGGCAAAATCATACAATCGCAAGAGATTGGAATGAAGCATTGTTGGTTGCCATAAGAAATGATTACGCAAGACCAAC
>JAHDDA010000054.1:0-6055 GCA_020629595.1 Chitinophagales bacterium | reverse complement strand
TTAGGAAATTATATAGCTCAACAAATGATTGCGGCTGGTTTAGCAGATGGAGCTAATGAAAATTTAAGCTACATAAACCAGTATTACGAGGTTGCAAATACACCATTGGTTATGGGCGAACCAGGAAATCCAGATATGACGCATCCTAACAATTGGCAACAATTACAATTAGAAGCTTATATAGATCAGGCGGGAAACCCAGTGCTTAATATTCCTGAATTTTTAAGCCCAGAATGGGGAAATGTTGTGCCTTTTGCTTTAAAAGATTCAGACAAAACAGTACATACAGATAATGATGGTAATGTTTACAATGTTTATCACGATCCAGGAACACCACCATTATTGGATACAACACAAGTAACAGGTATTGAAGATTTGTTCAAGTGGAATATGACTTTAGTTAGTAGATGGTCTTCACATCATGATCCCAACGATGGCGTAATGTGGGATATTTCACCTGCAAGCATTGGGAATATTCAGTCATATCCAACAAATTTTAGTGACTATAATAATTTTTATAATGTTGAAGATGGTGGAGATACAGGAACAGGAAGGACATTGAATCCTGTTACAAACCAAGCTTATACACCACAAATTGTTCCTCGTGGAGATTACACAAGGGTTTTAGCTGAGTTTTGGGCAGATGGACCCGACTCTGAAACACCGCCAGGGCACTGGTTTACTATTTTAAATTATGTAAATGAAAATCCATTATTGGAAAAAAAATGGAACGGTTCTGGAGAAATACTCGATGATTTAGAATGGGATATTAAATCGTATCTTACACTTGGTGGGGCTATGCACGATGCTGCAATAACTGCTTGGGGATGTAAAGGATGGTATGATTTTGTGCGTCCTGTATCTGCATTGCGTTATATGGTTACAAAAGGTCAGTCTTCAAATCCAAATGCATCTAATTTTCACCCAGCAGGTGTTCCTTTAATTCCTGGTTATATTGAGCAAGTTTTGGCAGGAGATCCATTGGTGCAATCGCCAGAAGATATAGGTAAAATTAAGTTTTATACTTGGAAAGGACCAGATTTTATAAATGATCCAGATACTGAAATGGCAGGAGTAGGTTGGATTTTAGCAGAAAACTGGTGGCCTTACCAACGCCCTTCTTTTGTTTCTCCTCCTTTTGCAGGTTATGTTTCTGGTCATTCAACATATTCTAGAGCAGCGGCAGAAGTTTTAACGGCTGTTACGGGTAGTGAGTTTTTTCCGGGTGGAATGGGCGAGTTTCCTGCACCTCAAAACGAATTTTTAGTTTTTGAAGAAGGACCAAGTATTGATATTACCCTTCAGTGGGCAACTTACAGAGATGCTTCTGACCAATGTAGTCTTTCAAGAATATGGGGGGGAATACATCCACCTGTTGATGATATACCAGGTAGGTTTATGGGAGAACAAGTAGGTTTAGACGCTTTTGCCAAAGCCGATGAACTTTTTTATCCAACAAATGGGAATGATGTTGTTTCATTTAACATTCAGAATGTTTGGTTAGAAGGCTATTACGATGCTACAACTTCTGTAATGAGAAACACATTGGCGGAAAATAATATAGTTCCATTTAATCAGGTGTATAATGATAACCCTTGGATTTATTTGGGAAATGAAAACCTAAGTGTATATCCAACAAATTTTGTAGATTGGATTTATTTAACATTAAGAAATACGAGTGGAGATATTTTAGCTTCAAAAGCGTGTTGTTTAAATAACAATGGAAATATTTATGAAGCAAATGGCAACAACGTTGTTCATTTTGAGGGTTTTAGTTCAAATGAAACATACATATTGAGTGTTCACCACCGAAATCATTTAGCTATTGCTCAAGAAGTTACTTCAGGAAGTATTATAGATTTTTCAGATTCTAACTCAATTCTAGGCATTGAAGCAACTAAGCAAATTGATGGTAAAGAAATGTTATATGCTGGAGATATTGATGGAAACGGAATTATAAACAATTTAGACTATAATATTTGGGCATTGAATAATGTAGCAGTAAGTTCTTATGAAGCACAAGATGCCGATGGAAACGGAATAGTAAATAATTTAGATTATAACCTTTGGGTTAATAATAGGAGTAAGGTTGGAGAACTTATATTAAGATACTAAGTTCAACAAACTTATAGGATTAGAAAGACAAGAAATAATAATTTTTTACACAAAAAAACTATCTCATTTTGCTGACTAAATTTACTTTTTATGCGTCACGCTTTTAAGGGAAATTATTATTCTTAAATATTTTTTCATTTTAAAACCTCTATAATTTATATAAAGAAATTTATATTAATTCCTTTATATCTGCTTTTTAGTTTTGTATTAACTGCTCAAAAAGCGGTACATATACCTAACTTAATTGCCGATAATTCTGCATTAACTTATAATCAAGTTGAATCGGATAATTATGTCATCTTTTATGGAGACTTAATGCCAACTGAATTTTCGGCAGAGGCAGTTTTGGATGTTTTAGAAGAATCTTATTCGTTTTATGCAGATACATTGAATTATAGAACCACAGATGTGAATAACATACAATATAAATTTATTGTAATTATTGATGAATCGTGGTCTGTTGTTCCATCACCTAACACAGCTACTCCAAATTCTGTAAGAAATTTTGATGATTTAGTAGATGGAATGTGGTTAGACATCGTAACTGCTACCAATGTAAATGAGATTCTAAAGGCTCATGAAGTTGCCCATTTATTTCAACGAATTGAACCATTAGAATATCCGCCACCAGAAGAACAATTGGCGTATCAAAGTATGGAAGAAAGCCATGCACAATATTTGGCATATAGCACTTATACCAACTTCAATCCAGATTATATTGGAAGACAGGCACGAAACAGAGAAAGCTGGCTTAGAAAAAATGTATATTTTAGATTTTATCTTCTTTTATATCTTCAAGAAAAAATTGGAAGTATGGGAGTAAATGGATTATATAATAATTTATATTTCAAAGAACATCCGTTCAAAGGTTATGGAAGAATATTTAATAAGTCAGTTGCTTATATGAATGGGGCGTTTACCGAGTTTGCAATGCGAACCGTTAATTTAGATTTTGAAGATAGACAAGATTGGACACCTCCGTTGAATATTTATGAAAGAGACGGTATTTTAGAAACAAATATGGATAATGATGGTTGGTTTACTGTAGAAGCAGAAAACTCAATGTTTTCTACTGCTCCAGAGGCTTATGGTTTTAATGTTCACGAAATTCAAACGTATAATTCTTCCCAAATATCTTTAACTTTTGAAAGTATAAAGCAAAATGACCCCATTGCTGGAAATAACTTCGGTTTTGTTGCGGTAAAAAATGGACAAGTTAGATACAGCCCTATTTATAATGAATTAAGTACAGATGTTACTTTTAGTGTAAACTCTAATGAAAGAGTGTTTTTAGTGGTTACTGGAAGTCCAAAAGAATATGTTTACATTGATGAAAATGATATTTATAATGCAATTTATGACTATCCGTATAGATATAAAGTAGATTTGGCTGTAAATTGCCTTAACTTTTTAGCAGATTGTGACGATGGAAATATGTGTACTATAAATGATATTTTTGATGCAAATTGTAACTGCAACGGAGTTGAAGATGCAAGCGCATCGTTTCAAATTCCCTTTGTTGCTGTAAATATAGATAATAGTGGATGGGAAACTGATACACAAACATTCTATGCACAAGAAGGAGATGATATTGGATTTAGCTGGGCAGGAACAACAAATAACGAAACCTGGTATCATCCAGATGGAACAGTTTTAAGTAATAATTTAATTTTTTATTTATACAATGTATCCTACGAAGATAGTGGGACTTACGTTCTAGAAGTTTTTGATAATAATAACTGTACAAGTGAAATTGTAGAATTAGATATTATAATTGAATGTCCTAATGTAGGAATTGAGTGCGATGATGGCAATTTAAATACCTTAAATGATATTTTCAATGAAGAATGTGTTTGTGAAGGTACGCCAAGTGGATTAATCTTAAATATTAAAGTTTTCTTTGAAGGCTTTTTAAATCCAGACGGAAATATGACCAACTCATTAAATGCTTCTGGATTAATACCCCAATTTCAACCTTTTAATAATGATCCTTGGTTTTATAATGGTTCAGAAAATTTTCAGCAACTACCTTATGATGCGGTAGATTGGGTTTTAATAAATATCTATGATCAAAACGAAAATATTTTAGAAACTCAAGCTGGGGTAGTTTTTAGAGATGGGCAAGTTTTTAATACCATAGATGGACTCAACTATTTGCAGTTTTCAAGTACAGCAAGCGAAGCAAAATTTATTAGTATTCATCATAAATCTCACTTAGCTCTTGTTGCAGATTTAAGTAGTTTAAGTGATAATATAATTGATTTTACTAGTGGAATAGCCTTAGGTATTAATCAAACAAAAACAAAATACAACCAAGAAACAATGATATCTGGAGATTTTGACGGCAATGGTTTGATAAATAATTTGGATTATAATATCTGGGGAGAAAATAGTTCGGCAGTAAATGGGTATTTCTTACAAGATGGCGATGGAAACGCATTAATTAATAATGCCGATTTTAACCTTTGGGCAGTTAATAAAAGTAAAGTTGGTCAACCTTTAATTCAATTTTAAGAAGTAACTTTTATTTTTTAATTGTGAAATTAACATTTGTACCCACATTTATTTTAGCATCTACTTTTATTTCACCTTCATGAAGGTCTATTACTTTTTTTGCAATTGTCAACCCTATACCTATTCCTTCATTTGAAGTGTTGAGATTCAATCTGCTAAATAATTTAAAAATTTTAGGTATGTATTGTTTTTCAATACCAATTCCATTGTCTGAGATAACAAACTTCCAAAATAGTTCATCTTCACTACTATCTATATTTATTGTTATAGGTTTGCTTGTTTGTGAAAACTTAATCGCATTAGAAATTAAATTCAAGAAAAGCAAGTAGATTTCTTTTTCAAATGCAAAAATATTGGGAAGAACGCCTGTATTAAAATTTATATTTCCCAAACCTTGCTGATTAGTTAAGTTACGAAGCGAAAAGTTAATGACTCTATTTACATCAACCCAAGTTTTACTTTTTGTAGAACCAATTGATGTATAGGTTAACATTCCATCAATTTGCTTTTTTGCTTTTATTGCAGAATTTTTGATAAATGAAAAGAACTCTTTTCCTTCTTTGTCAAATTCTTGCCCATACTTCCTTTCTATAAGGGTAGTGAAACTCAAAATATTTCTTAATGGTTCTTGTAAATAATGTGCCGAAGCGTAAGCAAAATTTTCTAATTCCTCTTTTTGAATTTTTAATGCAAGTTCTGTTTTTTTGGTTTCAGTAATGTCTTGAACAACACCAAGAACATAAGACTTGTCATCAGATAACTTCAGCTTGTGTCTAAGCCATTTCACTTTGTTACTACTCGTGAGTATTCTATACTCAAAAGGTTCAATTTGTGAATGTTTGCTTTGTTCATATATTTTTTGAATTTTAATTCTATCTTCATTTATAATTTTAGACATTACAGAGTTCATTATTTCGTCAATCGAAGTTGATTTGGGTAAATCAAAAATTTGAAAAAAGCTATCGGTACAATCAATTTTATTTGTTCTATTAAACCTTATATAAGTCGCTGTTTTTGATAAACTTTCTCCTAATTGAAGTAAATAATCTTTTGAAACAATTTTATATCTAAGTTCAGAATCGGTAATTACTCTAGAAATCATTAACGCTACAAGCGACAGAATACTTCTATTTTGTTGGAATACCGAATCGTTTTGTACTTTGGAAGAACAAAGTGTAAATGTTCCCCAAATTTTATCATCAACAAAAATAGGGAAGCCAATAAAGGACTTAATTTTTAAATAATCAATAACAGGAATTTTGTAATCTACTTGCTCTTCAACTAAAGAATAAAATATGACTGTTTTTTTATCTACTATTTCTTGGCAAATAGTATCATTCAACTTTAGAGTGTCGCCTTTTTTTATAGAATTAACATTGCTATTTAGTTGAATGATTTCATAATATTGTTCATCAACATAGCTTAT